>NZ_LUAZ01000033.1:0-50091 GCF_001647255.1 Cellulosimicrobium sp. I38E | reverse complement strand
CCCGCCGGCGGGGGCCCCAGCCCCGTCGGGCGCCCCGGTGCCGTCGGGCGCCCCGGTGCCACCCCCGGCCGCCGCGGCCGAACCGGGCTTCGCACCCGAGACGTACTACGCGCCCGGGTGGCAGCCCGCGCCGCCGCGCGTCGAGCCGCTCGCCGTGGCGAGCGTGCCCGCGGGCGTCGTGCTCGGACCCGTCGGGATCGGGCTCGGTGCCGCGGGGCTCTCCCGCGTGCGGTCCCGCGGCACGCGCGGTCGTGGGCTCGCCGTCGCCGGCATGGTGGTGGGCGCCGTCGTCACGGTCGCGTGGACCGCGGGCGCGCTCCTCTGGTGGCAGGGCGAGCAGGCGCGCACGCCGCTCGCGGGCGACGTCGACGCCCCGCAGACGGTCAACGCGGTCCAGCTCGTGCTGGGGACCTGCCTCGACGAGCTGCCGCCCGACGGCGAGGTGTCGCAGGTGCGGGCCGTGCCGTGCGCGGACGAGCACCGGGCGCAGGTCGTCGCCCGGACCGACCTGGGTGCGGACGAGGTGTGGCCCGGACAGCAGGCCGTGGACCGCCGCGTCGCGCGCGTGTGCACGCCCGACGTGCTGGGCTCCGACGCGCCCGAGGGCGTCGAGCTCGTCGTGTGGTCGCCGACCGAGGCGTCGTGGCGCGACGGCGACCGCACGGGCCTGTGCCTCGCGGCCGGGACCGACCCGCTGCCCGCCGACCTGCTCGGCTGAGCGCGCCGAGGAGGTCCTCGCGCTCAGCGCGCGGGGGCCTCCTCGGCGAGGATGAGGCCGAGGTAGGCGCGCAGGTCGGCGGGCATGTCGACGCGCTCGGGCCGCGGCCGGTCGAGCGACAGCAGCCACTGGACCTGCAGTCCGTCCATGAGCGCGATGATCTGCCGCGCCGCGACCTGCGGGTCGACGCCGTCCCGCAGGCCGCCCGCGCGCGCCCGGCGGACGAGCTGCTCGCTCGTCCGCGCGACCGCCCACCGGTACCGCCGGACGAAGTACTCGTGCGCCGGGTGCTCCGGGGACGTCGCCTCGGCCGAGAGCGCCGTGAACAGCTCCACGATGTGCCGGCGGAGGGCGTTGCGCTCGACCAGGTGCACGAGCGCGTCGAAGTAGTCGGTGCCGCGCGCGAGGTCGTCGTCGAGGTCCGCCTGGTCGACGGTGTCGCGGTGGTCGAGCACCGCCTCGAGGAGCGCGACCTTCGTCGGGAAGTGGTGGAGCAGGCCGGGGTGCGACATGCCCACGCGCGACGCCAGCTCGCGCAGCGAGGCGGCGTGGAAGCCGACCTCGCCGAAGAGCACGATCGCGGCCTGGAGGATCTCCTCGCGCTTGGCGCGACCCTTCGCGTACCCGCGCCCGGGGTCGGGGCTCGCGGTGCGACGGGGAGCGCCACGGTCGTGGCCGGCTCCGAGGGCCGCGCTCGTCATGGGTCGTGCTCCGTCCGTCGTCCGAGAGAGAGAACCCTACCGACCGCGGCGGGCCCCCGACGCGCGCCGACCGGCTTTCACCCGCCCGGCCCTGCCCGCGGCGCTCAGGACGTCGGAGCGAGCGTGGCCTCGGCCTCGTCCTCGGTGCTCGGGGTCGGCCCCGGCACGGTGCCGGACGGCCGGTCCGTGGCCGACGGCGGCGCGGGCTCGGTCGGAGCGGTCCCGCCCGGGTCCGCGGACTCCTCGTCACCGCCGTCCGGAGCGGCCGCGAGCGCCTCGGCCGTCGCGGCGGTCACGGCGCCGTCGCCAGGAAGGCCGTTCGCCTCTTGGAAGGCGCGCAGCGCTGCCCGGGTCGCCTCGTCCAGCGTGCCGGTGACCGCGACGTCCGCGCCGTGCACGCGGAGGCGTTCCTGGACCCAGGAGACGGACGCCGCGTCGGGCTCGGTCGTGGGTGCCGGGGTCGTCGGCGCGGGCTCCGGCGCGGTGCCGCTCGGCGCGGCGGAGGGCTCCGTGGTCGGCGCGGGGTCGGCCGACGAGGGCGGCGCGTCCGTCTCGTCCACCGAGGGTCGGGGCGCCGGCGTCGTGGCGGGGTCGGCGCCGTCCGCCGGGTCGTGGGTGTGGTCCGGCGGCGGGATGCGCGTCACCTCGGGGCGGGGAGCGTCGGGGCGGGGCGTGACGGCCGGGACGCCGTCCTCGACAGCGGTCCCGCCGTCGGCCGAGGCACCGACGACGACCGCCTCGCCACCGCCGGTCGCGGCGCCCACCATCCCGGCCACCGCCACGACGAGGGTCACCGCGCCGGCCCCCGCGGCGACCGTGACCCACGGCGTGGCGGCGCGGCGCTCGACGGACGTCGTCGGGGCGACGCGGCCGTCCTCCGGGGATCCGGTCAGGCCATGACGTCGGCGCACGTCGCCTCCTTCCAGGGCGGTCGAGGACCGGCGGACGACGCGTGGCGCTGCCCGCCAGAACGGTCGGGTGGACGTCCACCCTGCCCCATGGCCCGGCCGGATGTCACGCCCGGCCCCCTCACCTGCGACGACACGGCGCCGGCGGTCGCGGGTCCACGTCCGGACCGACCCGGTTGCGACGAAGGTCGCAACCCAGGTTCAGCCCTGCGCCGCAAGACCCGGGGACCGCCCGCGCGACAGCCTGGTGGGGCACCGCGCGGGAGGCCCGTGCGGCACGCATCGAGGAAGGGACCGGCATGACCACCATCCACGTCTCCGGGCTGCGCAAGACCTACGGGGCGTTCGACGCCGTGCACGACGTGACGTTCACGGCCGCGCCGGGCCGCGTCGTCGGGCTGCTCGGGCCGAACGGCGCCGGGAAGTCGACGACGCTGCACGTCCTGCTGGGGCTGGCCGCCGCGACCGCGGGGAGCGCGACGTTCGACGGTCGCGCGTTCGCGGACCTGGCGCATCCCGCCCGCACCGTCGGCGCCCTGCTCGACGCCGGCGGCCTCCACCCCGGGCGCACGGGCCGCGACCACCTGAGGGTGCTCGCCGCGGCCGGCCGGATCCCGTCGGGGCGCGTCGACGACGTGCTCGCGCTCGTCGGCATGGCGCCCGCCGCCGACCGGCGCGTGCGGACGTACTCGCTCGGGATGCGGCAGCGCATCGGCATCGCCGCCGCGCTGCTCGGCGACCCGGAGGTGCTCGTGCTCGACGAGCCCGCCAACGGGCTCGACCCGGCGGGCATGCGCTGGCTGCGCGACCTGGTGCGCGCGTTCGCCGACGACGGCGGCACGGTGCTCCTCGCGAGCCACGTGCTGTCCGAGGTGCGGCAGGTCGCGGACGACCTGGTCGTCGTCGGGCAGGGCCGCGTCGTCGCCGACGGGCCGCTCGACGACCTGCTCCGCGGGGAGTCCTTGGAGGACTTCTACCTCGACCTGACCGCCACGACCGAAGGGGTGCGCTGATGTACCGCGCCGAGATGCTCAAGCTCCGCACGACCCGCGCGACGTGGGTCGTCGCGGCCGTCGCCGTCGCCGGGATGCTCGTCGTCCAGGCCTTCACCCTCCTGCTGCCCACGATCCTGCGGGGCACCGAGGCGCTCGGTGGCGGCCCGACCGTCGGGTTCCAGGCGTCGCCCGAGATGCTCGAGGACCTGGCACCCGACCTCGGCGCGCTCACCGACGCCGCCCAGCCCGCGTTCCAGCGCGGCATGCTCGACCTGCTCGGCAACGGGCTCAACGGCTCGGGGTCGGTCGGCGTCGCGACCATGTGCATGCTGCTGCTCGGCGTGCTCGCCGTGACGACGGACTTCCGCACGGGCGGCATCGTGCCGACGGCGCTCGTCCAGCCGTCGCGGCTGCGCATCCTCGCGGCCAAGGCCGGCGCGACGGCGACCGTCGCCCTCGGGGTGAGCGTGGTGCTCGCCGTGGTCGGCGCCCTGGGTCTCACCGTCGCGATCGTCACGACCCCGGGCGCGACGCTCGCGCTCGGTCCCGGCGAGGTCCTCGGCGTGTGGGCGCGCGGCCTCGCGGTCCTCGTCCTCCTCACCTGGTTCGGGCTGGGAGTCGGGACGCTCGTGCGCGGCCAGGTGGCCGCCGTCGTGACCGTCGCGGCGCTCGCGCTCGCCGAGCCCATCGTCCGGGGTGCCGTCACCCTGCTGTCGGGCGGCGAGTCCGCCGCGGCCGAGTGGCTGCCCCTGGGCCTGGGCGCCCTCGCCTCGACGGGGCAGTCCGGCGCGGCGCTCCTGGGCGGTGCCGCACCGCTGGGGACGCTCGCCGCGCTCGCGGGGCTCGTCGCCTGGGTCGCGGTGCTCCTCGGGAGCGGCGCCCTCACGCTCCAGCGCCGCGACCTGGTCTGACGACCGCCGAGGCAGAGGCCTGGTATCGCGAGGCAGAGGCGTGGTCACCCTTCCGGTCGACCACGCCTCTGCCTCGGTGGACCGGGCCCCTACCTCGGTGGACCAGGGCCCTACCTCGCGGCCGGGGCGGCGCACCCCCGTAGGGTGGGCAGGCTTACCGACCCGTCCGTCCCCGTCGTCCCTTGGAGGAGATCGTGACCGAGGCCCTGCGCCGCGCGCTCGACCGGGTCGGCGTGCGCACCGACACCGGTCGCGACGCCGTGCTCGCCGGGGTCGTCGCCGTCGCGACCGTCGTGCTGTTCCTCGGCATCGAGCGCGTGCTCGCGACGGACGTCGGCGCGACGTTCGGCGCGGGGCCGGGTACCGTGATCGTCACCCCCGGGGCCCGCGCGACCGTGCTCGCGCTCGTCGTGCTCCAGGCGGCGACCCTGACGTTCCGCCGTCGGGCACCGCTGGCGTGCCTCGCGCTCGCCGTGGCGGCCCAGGTCGCGATCACCGTGCTCCTGCCGCCGTACGTCGGCTTCCAGGCCCCCGCGACCCTCGTCGCCGCCTACTCCGCCGGGGCGTACGCGCCGCGCCGCACGCGCCTGGCCGCGCCCGCGGCCGCGGCCGTCGCGCAGGTCGTGCTCGTCTTCGCGCTCGGGGGGTTCGCCGTCCCCGCCGTGACCGGGCCCGCGCAGCACGCGCTCCAGGTGGGCGGCGCGCTGCTCTCCGCGCTGCTCACGTTCGTCGGGGCGGCGCTGGTCGGCTCGTACGTCGCGACGCGTCGCGAGCTCGTCGCCGAGCTGCGCGACCGGGTGCGGCGCGCCGAGCGCGAGCGCGAGGCGCTCGCCGCCCAGGCGGTCCTCGAGGAGCGGGCGCGCATGGCCCGCGAGCTGCACGACGTCGCGGCCCACCACCTCTCGGGCATCGTGGTCCAGGCGTCCGCCGCCGAGCGGCTCGTCGACGCCGATCCTGAGCGTGCCAAGGAGTCGGTGCGCTGGATCCGCGCGCAGGGACGCGAGACGCTCGACGACCTGCGCCTCGTGGTCGGCATCCTGCGAGGCCGCGACGACGAGGACGGCGCCGAGCGCGAGGCGCCGCAGCCGACGCTCGCGGAGGTCCCGGCCCTCCTCGACACGGCGCGCTCCGCGGGCACCGTCGTCACGGTCGAGACCGACGGCAGCCCGTGGGAACCGACGCCGAGCACCCAGATCGCCGTCTACCGCGTGCTCCAGGAGGCGCTCGCCAACGCGCGCCGGCACGCGCCGGGCCGGCCCGTGGCCGTGCGGTTCGCGTGGTCTGCCGCGGACCTCGTCCTCACCGTGCGCAACCCGGCGGCGGGCACGGTGCCGGCCGCCGACCCGCAGACCGGTCACGGGCTCGTCGGCATGCGCGAGCGGGCGGTCGTGCTCGGCGGCTCGCTCGACGCGCGGCGCGCCCCGGACGGGGCGTGGCTCGTGCGCCTCACCGTGCCGCGCGCACCAGCGCGCGACTCCCGCACCGCCGACCAGGAGGTCTCGTGACGCGCGTCGTGCTCGTGGACGACCAGGCCGTCGTCCGCGCCGGGTTCACCGTCATCCTCGAGAGCGAGGGGATCGAGGTCGTCGGCGAGGCCTCGAACGGTGCCGACGCCGTCCGCGTCGCGCGTCGCGAGCGGCCCGACGTCGTGTGCATGGACGTGCGCATGCCCGGCGGCGACGGGATCACGGCCACGCGCGCGCTCGCCGGTCCGGACGTCGTCGACCCGGTGCCCGTGCTCGTGGTGAGCACGTTCGACCTCGACGACTACGTGTTCGGCGCCCTGGAGGCCGGCGCGAGCGGGTTCCTGCTCAAGGACGCCGAGCCGGACGTGCTCGTCGACGCCGTGCGCCGCGTGGCGGCCGGGGACGGCCTGGTCGACCAGTCCCTCACGCGACGGGTCATCGGCGAGTTCGCGCGCCGTCGCGCGCCCGTCTCCCGGGACGACGACGCGGCCGCGCTCCTCACCCGGCGCGAGCTCGACATCGTCGGCCTGCTGTGCCGCGGGTCGTCCAACGCGGAGATCGCGACGGCCCTGTTCCTCGAGCCGAGCACCGTGAAGTCGCACCTGAGCCGGGCCATGACCAAGACCGGGGCGCGCGACCGCGTGCAGCTCGTCGTCTGGGCGTTCCGGCACGGGGTCGTCGACCCCGCCGGCTGACGTCAGCGGACGGGCCGCGGGAGCGCGAACCGTGCGTGCACCGGCGCGGCCACGTGCACGAGGTCGGGACCTGCGGGCGGCAGCCCGAGGCGGTCGAGCACGTCCGTGTCGAGCGCGTCGAGCGTGCCGCGCCGCAGCGTCCACGGCTCGTGCACGACCGGGAACCGCCACAGCCGCCCGGCCCGCACGCCGTACGCGTTCCAGCGTGCGGTGAGCCACCGCACGAGGCCCGACGACGCGTCGACCTCCTCGTGCGCGCGCACCCCGGCGCGGAAGGTGAGGTCGCGCAGCCCCGGGTGCTCGTGCGGGACGCGCAGGGGTCCGCGACCCGCCGAGCGGAACCGGTAGCGCACCGCCGCCGGCGGGCCGGCGCGGTCGCCGCGCGCGTGCACCACCGCGCCGGCCGGGTGGTACGGGACGCCCGCCGCGCGCGTCGCGGCGACGAACGCGCGCGACGTGGCCCACAGGCCGAGGAACCACACGCCCTCGGTGCCCGCACGGTCGCGCACGTACACGCGGACGTTGAGCTCGGGGAACGTCGACCACGCGCCG
Organism: Cellulosimicrobium sp. I38E; assembly: GCF_001647255.1. Lineage (NCBI taxonomy): Bacteria > Bacillati > Actinomycetota > Actinomycetes > Micrococcales > Promicromonosporaceae > Cellulosimicrobium > Cellulosimicrobium sp. I38E. The sequence goes on along the minus strand of NZ_LUAZ01000033.1, from coordinate 43,145 downwards.
AGCGCGGGCAGGGGCGGGACCCGGACGTCCGCCATGACGAACGGGACCACGCCGAGCCACGTCGTCCCGCCGACCTCCTGCACGGTGAGGCCGGGCGGGAGCCAGCCCTGCACGACGGCGGGGTCGGCGCGCCAGTGGAGGAACGTCAGCGCCTCCCAGCGCTGCGCGTTCACGACGATCCGCGGGACCCGGTGCGGCACGGCTGCCGGCCCCGGCACCGCGGGGTCGGGCGCGGGCGGGACCGGACGGTCGGTCACCGGACGCCGGCCGCGTCGGACGCGAGCCGGAGGTCGTCGACGAACGCGGCGAACGCCGCCTCCCGCTCGGCGCGCTCGCGCAGCCTCAGCAGCGCGGACGGGTGGGTGGTGAGGACGACGCGCGGTGCGTCGTCGACGTCGAGCACGCGCCCGCGCTCGGCGGTCACGCGCACGGGGCGACCGAGCACGGCTCGCCCCGCGGTCGCGCCCATCGCGACGACGACGCGCGGCGCCACGGCGGCGACCTCGGCGGTGAGCCACGGGAGGCACGCCCGCACGTGCGCGACGTCCGGGCTCTTGTGCAGGCGGCGCTTGCCGCGCTCCTCGAACCGGAAGTGCTTCACGGCGTTCGTCAGGTAGACGTCGTCGGCGGACAGCCCGGCGGCGTCGATTTCCTCCTCGAGGAGACGGCCCGCGGGACCGACGAACGGCTCGCCCTCGCGGTCCTCCCGGTCGCCCGGCTGCTCCCCGACGAGCACCAGCCGGGCGCGCTCGGGACCGCGCGAGAACACGACCTGCGTGGCGTCCGCCCACAGCTCGCACCCGTGGCACTCCCGCGCCGCCCGGGCGAGCGCGTCGACGTCGCTCGCGGCACGACCGCGCGGGAGCCACTCCTGCGCGCCGGGTCGCTCCGGAGCCGGTCGTCGGGGGCCCATGGGCTCACGGTGCAGCACCGGACGCCGGCTCGCACCCCGCTCGCACGTGCCCGCGCGTCCGCGGGCCGTGACGGTCGACGCCGGGCTCACGTGCGGTCGGGGGCGCCCCGCGTGAGGTCCTCCGACTCGTCCGGCTGGTACACGCACACGTGCAGCGCCTGCGGCCGCACGCTGACGTCGAGGCGCTCGGCCGACTCGATCACGTCGCCGTCGAGCTGGCGGGGCTGCGCCCGGTCGGAGACCACGGAGACCTCCCGGCCCCGCACGACCTCCCGGCTCGGCACCCGGCTCTTGCCCCGCACGACGCCCCACAGGAGCTGGACCCAGTGCCGGACGTTGCGGGGCGCGATGATCGCGACCTCGAGCTGCCCGTTGTCCGGCTCCGCGTCCGGGAGCAGGTTGGTGCCGGCCTGGAGGCGACCCACGTTGCCGACGACGACCGTCCGCGCGCGACGGCGCCGCGAGCGCCCGTCGACCGTCACCTCGACGTGCATCTCGTCGTCGGCGAGGTGCTTGAGCGCCGAGAACACGTAGGCGACCGAGCCCGCCCGCGCCTTGAGCGCCGTCGGGGCGTCGCGCATCATCGCGGCGTCGAGGCCCATCCCGGCCATGATCGCGAACGTCTGCCCGTCGGCCACGCCGACGTCGATCGTGCGCCGTCCGCCCTCCAGGACGAGCCGGACGCCCTCCTCGGCGTCGGTCGGGACGCCGAGGTTCACCGCGAGGAGGTTCCCGGTGCCGCCCGGGAGGATCGCGAGCGCGGCGTCGGTCCCCGCCAGCCCTTCGACGACGGCCCGCACGGTCCCGTCGCCGCCACTGACGAAGACGACCTCCGCGCCGTCGTCCACGGCCTGGCGCGCCTGGCCCGTGCCCGGGTCCTCGGCCGTGGTCTCGAGCCACGCGGGCTCCGGCCACCCCGCCTCGGTGAGCCGCGCGACGATGAGGTCGCGCAGCGCGTCGAGGCCCTCGACCCGGTTCGGGTTGACGATCACGGCCGAGCGGTGGGGCCCGACGTCGGGGCGCTGCGGAGCGGTGTTCTGGGTCTCGGTCGTCTCGTCGGTCGGCACGGACCGAGTATGTCCCGGCGGCCGTGAGGACGCGCGGTACGGGGGCAGCCCCATCCGCGCGGACAGGGGGACCCCGGGTTCTCTGCGCCGCTCGGTCACGACGGCGGCAGAGGACCCGGGGTCCGTCGGACAGGACGTCAGGCCGTGAGGATCTCCGTCCCGAGGGTCAGCCCTTCGGCCTCGGGGTCGCGGTCGACGCGCACCACGTCGCCGTCGGCGACGTCGCCCGAGAGCAGCATCCGCGCGAGGCGGTCGCCTATCTCGCGCTGCACGAGGCGGCGCAGCGGGCGCGCCCCGTAGGCCGGGTCGAAGCCCTCGAGCGCGAGCCACTCGCGCGCGGCCGTCGTGACGTCGAGCGTGATGCGCCGGTCCGCGAGGCGCCGACCGAGCGCGGCGACCTGGATGTCGACGATGCGGCCCAGCTCCTCGATCGTCAGCGGCTCGAACACGATGACGTCGTCGAGGCGGTTGAGGAACTCGGGCTTGAAGGACGCCCGCACCGTGCTCATGACGGCCTCGCGCTTCGCGGCGTCGTCGAGCATCGGGTCGACGAGGAACTGCGAGCCGAGGTTCGACGTGAGCACGAGGATGACGTTGCGGAAGTCGACCGTGCGGCCCTGGCCGTCGGTGAGACGGCCGTCGTCGAGCACCTGGAGCAGGATGTCGAAGACCTCGGGGTGCGCCTTCTCGACCTCGTCGAGCAGCACGACCGAGTACGGCCGGCGCCGGACGGCCTCCGTGAGCTGGCCGCCCTCCTCGTAGCCGACGTACCCCGGGGGCGCACCGACGAGGCGGGCCACCGAGTGCTTCTCGGAGTACTCCGACATGTCGATGCGCACCATGGCGCGCTCGTCGTCGAACAGGAAGTCGGCGAGCGACTTGGCGAGCTCCGTCTTGCCGACGCCCGTCGGGCCGAGGAAGAGGAACGAGCCCGTGGGCCGGTCCGGGTCGGCGACGCCCGCGCGCGAGCGGCGGACGGCGTCGGACACCGAGCGGACGGCGGCCTGCTGGCCGATGAGGCGCTCCCCGATGACCTCCTCCATGTGCAGGAGCTTCTCGCTCTCGCCCTGGAGCATGCGGCCCGCGGGGATGCCCGTCCACGCGGACACGACCTCCGCGATCTCGTCCGCGCCGACCTTGTCGGCGATCATCGGTGCGGCCTCGGGCCCGGACGCCGCGAGCGCGTCGTCGGCCTGCTCCTCGGCCTCGGCCGCGTCGAGCTCGCGCTGGAGCTGCGGGATCTCGCCGTACTGGAGGCGGCCCGCGGTCTCGAGGTCGCCCTCGCGGATCGCGCGCTCGACCTGGACGCGCAGCTCGTCGAGCTTCGCGCGCAGGTCGCCGACGCGGTTGTGGCCCGCCTTCTCGGCCTCCCACCGCGCGGTGAGCGCGGCGAGCTCCTCGCGACGGTCCGCGAGGTCGGCGCGCAGCTTCTCGAGCCGCTCGAGCGACGCGGGGTCGGTCGACTCGGACAGCACGACCTCCTCCATCTCCAGGCGCGTGACGGCGCGCTGCAGCTCGTCGATCTCGATCGGCGAGGAGTCGAGCTCCATGCGCAGGCGCGACGCCGCCTCGTCGACGAGGTCGATCGCCTTGTCCGGGAGCTGGCGCCCGGTGATGTACCGGTCGGAGAGCGACGCCGCCGCGACGAGCGCCGAGTCGGCGATCGTCACCTTGTGGTGCGCCTCGTACCGCTCCTTGAGCCCGCGCAGGATCGCGACCGTGTCCTCCACCGAGGGCTCGCCGACGAAGACCTGCTGGAAGCGGCGCTCCAGGGCCGGGTCCTTCTCGATGTACTCGCGGTACTCGTCGAGCGTGGTCGCCCCGACGAGGCGCAGCTCGCCGCGCGCGAGCATCGGCTTGAGCATGTTCCCGGCGTCCATGGCGCCCTCGCCGCCGGCGCCCGCCCCGACGACCGTGTGCAGCTCGTCGATGAACGTGACGACCTCGCCGTCGGAGGACCGGATCTCCTCCAGGACGGCCTTGAGGCGCTCCTCGAACTCGCCGCGGTACTTGGCGCCCGCGACCATGCTCGCGAGGTCGAGGGACACGAGGCGCTTGCCCTGGAGCGACGTGGGGACGTCGCCCGCGACGATGCGCTGGGCAAGGCCCTCGACGACGGCCGTCTTGCCGACGCCGGGCTCGCCGATGAGGACGGGGTTGTTCTTGGTGCGTCGGCTCAGCACCTGCACGACGCGCCGGATCTCGGAGTCGCGCCCGATCACGGGGTCGAGCTTGCCCTCGGCGGCGGCGGCGGTGAGGTCGGTGCCGTACTGCTCGAGCGCCTTGTAGGTGCCCTCGGGGTTGGGGCTGGTCACGCGCGCGCTGCCGCGCACGGCGGGCAGCGCCGAGCGCAGCGCGTCGGCGGTCGCGCCGGCCTGCTGGAGGATCGTCGCGGCCTGCGACGAACCCGCCGCGATGCCGAGCAGCAGGTGCTCGGTGGAGACGTACTCGTCGCCGAGCGCCTGCGCCTCCTTCGCGGCGTTGTCGAGTGCCGTGGACGTGGCGCGCGACGGGGTCGGCTGCGCGACGGCGGACCCGCTCGCGGTGGGCAGCGCGACGAGCGCGGCCCGGACCTTCTGGCCGACGGCCTGCTTGTCCGCGCCGACGGCGTCGAGCAGCCCGACGGCGACCCCACCCTCCTGGGTGAGCAGCGCGGCGAGGAGGTGGGTCGGCTCGAGCTGCGGGTTGCCAGCGGCCGACGCGGTCTGGATCGCCTCGCCGATCGCCTGCTGCGACATGGTGGTGAACTTCGTTTCCATAGGTGCTCCGGTGTGGTGCTCGAAAGGTGGTCTGACCAGTGGAACGACTCCGAAGTTGAGTGTATTCCGCTCAACTTCGTTCGTCAGCCTCGCGCGCGGCCGCCCCGCGATCCGTCGCGCGGAGCGGATGAACTCCCGGCCACATTCCGTCTCAAAACGGCATCGACCCTCGCCTCGGGCGACGATCCGCGACATGCTGGGCGGGTGAACTCCTCACCCTTGCGCAGACGACTCGGCCTCGCTGCCCTCTTCGCCACCCTCGCACTGTTCCTCGCAGGGTGCATGAGGATGGACATGGCCCTCACCCTCAACGAGGACGACACGTTCGACGGCAGCGTCGTCATGGCGTTCAGCGACGAGCTCGCCGAGTCCGCGAACATGGACCCGCAGGAGATGTGGGACTCGATGGGCTCCGAGATGGAGTCCGAGCTGCCCGAGGGCGCGACCCAGGAGCCGTACGCCCAGGACGGGTACACGGGCACCAAGATCACCTACGCCGACCAGCCCATCTCACAGCTCTCGTCGGCCGGGGCAGACTCGATCTCGGTCACGCGCGAGGGTGACGAGTACGTCGTGAGCGGGTCGATGGACATGACCGGCGAGGAGTTCAACCCCGACACGGGTGACGCGACGAGCGACGAGCTGACGCAGCAGATGATGGACAGCCTCGACATCAAGGTCTCCATCACGTTCCCCGGCGAGGTCGCCGAGTCCAACGGTGAGGTCGACGGCAACACGGTGACCTGGACGCCCGTCGTGGGCGAGGTCAACGAGATGACGGCGCGCGGCTCGGCCGTCGCGGGCGGTGCTGCAGGGTCGGGCGACGAGGGCTCGGACGAGGCCACCGGCGACTCGGACGGCGCCACGGCGCCCGACGGCGGCGACAGCGCGGGCGACGCCTCGGACTCCGGCTCCCTGGCCTGGCTCTGGTTCGTGATCGGCGGCGTCGTGCTGCTCGGCATCATCGGCCTCGTGCTCTGGCTCGTGCTCCGCTCCAAGCCGGGCACGCAGGACGGCCAGGCCGCCGGCTTCCAGCAGGGCGGCTACCCGGGTCAGCCCGGTCAGTACCCCGGCCAGCCCCAGGGCCAGTACCCGGGCCAGCAGGGTGGCTACCCGGGACAGCAGCCGGGCGCCTACCCCGGCCAGCAGCCGGGCCAGCCGGGTGCCTACCCGGGCCAGCAGGGCGGCTACCCCGGCCAGCAGCCGGGCGCGTACCCGGGTCAGCAGCCGGGCGCGTACCCGGGTCAGCCGGGTCAGCAGCCGGGCGCCTACCCCGGGCAGCCGGGCGCACCGCAGGGCTACGGGGCGCAGCCCCCCGCCCCGGGCCAGTACGGCGCACAGCCGCCGGCGCCGCCCCAGCCGCAGGGCGGCTACCCCGGCGCGGCCCCGTACGCCCCTCCCGGCGCCCCGCACCCGCAGTCGTCGCCGACGACGCCGCTCCCCGCGCAGCCGCCCGTCCCGCCAGGCGCGACCCAGCCGCTGCCGCCGTACCAGCAGCCGGCACCGACCCAGCCGCTCCCGCCGCAGCCGGGCCCTGGCCCGGACGGCCCCCCGGCCCCGGGCGGACCCGACGACGAGATCGACGACGCGACGCGGCTGCGCCCCCCGCCCGAGTGACGGGCGGGACGCCGCGCGTGGCGTCCGCCGCGCGCGGCCGGTGACCTGCAGCACCACCTGTCGACGGCCCGCCCCGGAGCTCCGGGGCGGGCCGTCGCGCGTCAGGCCGTGCACCCGGCCGGCGACCGAGGGCCGAGGCAGCGGGCCCGCCGGGCGACCTTCTCGCCGTCGCCTCGCGCGGGAACCAGCCCCGGCCGACCGACCGCCGGACGAGCAACGACCCGTTGCCCCACGCATTTGTTTATCGGTATTGCGTTTTGAAGCCCGAGGGGGTTACGGTCGCACGGAGCCGCCGGTCGCCTGGGTGCCCGGCGGGCCGGGGGCGCAACGGTTCACTCAACGAGGAGTCACCATGAAGCATCACGCCTGGCGTCTGGCCACGGGCCTCACCGCTGCAGCGAGCGCGCTCGCGGTCGGAGTCGCCGCGGTACCGGCGAGCGCGGCCGACGACGAGTACAAGGTCCTGGTCGTCGGAGAAACCCTGGGCTTCCGCCACTCGCACATCGACGAGACGACGGAGGCGGTCATCGCCATCGGCGAGGAGCGCGGGTTCACCGTCGACGTGTGGGACCCGCCGAACGACTCCGCGGGCTGGTGGGGCAGCGGCTCGCCGGGTCAGCCCGACCTCACGATGGACTCGACGCCGTTCACGAGCGCCGAGGACCTCGCGCAGTACGCGACGATCATCTTCGCCTCGCCGGTCGACGGCACCAACGACCAGGACCCCGCCCGGCCCCGTCTGCTGGACGACTCGGAGCTCGCGGCCCTCCAGGGCTACATCCGCGCCGGCGGCGGCTACGTGGGCCTGCACGCCGCGACCGACACCATGCACGCGGTGCCGTGGTACAGCGAGCTCAGCGGCGGGTCGGCCCGCTTCAAGAGCCACCCGGCCCAGCAGACGGCCACGATGCGCGTCGAGAGCCCTGGCCACCCGTCGACCGAGATGCTCCCCGCGGAGTGGACGCGGTTCGACGAGTGGTACAACTTCACGAGCAACCCGCGTGAGGACGTGCACGTGCTCATCACGCTGGACGAGTCGACGTACGACCCGGGACGCGACGCCATGGGCGACCACCCGCTGGCCTGGTGCCAGAACTTCGAGGGCGGGCGGTCGTGGTACGAGGGCGCCGGCCACGTCGACTCCTCGTACTCCGACCCGCTGTTCCTCGCGCACCTCACGGGCGGCATCGAGTGGACGGCCGGCAAGGTGAGCGGCGGTGGTGACTGCGTCACCTTCAAGGAGGTCGACGGCATCGTGACGTCGCTCTCGACGGGGTCGAACCGCGCGGAGAAGCTCTCCGCGGACGTGAGCGGCTACCTCGACCGGGCCGAGACCGCCGCTGACGCGGGCGAGCACGCCGCCGCGATCAAGATCCTCCAGCAGGCCAAGGGGAAGGCGCACGGCCTCCAGGACGCGACCCTCGTCGCGAAGATCGCCGACCTGATCGAGTGGCAGCAGACGCTCGTCTTCTGACCGCGGGACGCTCTGCTCCGACCGAAGCGGCCACGCCTCCCGGGCGTGGCCGCTTCGGCGTCTTCCGGGGTACCGCCCGCGTCGGGCGTCTCAGGACTCGACGGTGACCTCGACGACGTCGCCCACGGCGTCGAACCGCACCGCGGGCCAGTACCCGTCGAGGAAGTGCTCCCCGCACGAGTCCGCGAGGTGCACGACCGTGCTGCCGTCGTCGTGCCGCTGGACGAGCTCGACCACGAGGTCGTCGCCCGCCTCCGCCAGCTCGTCCGGCGTCGGCTCGTCCTCGCCGAACCGGCGGACCACGGCCTCGACCGCGCGGCGCGCCAGGCGCGGGCTCAGGGCGTCGTCCCACAGCGCCTCCGCCGGCACGTACGCGAGCGCTTCCGCGCCGAGGCCCGGGTCGACCTCGGCGAGCGTGGCCGGGCGCCACGACGGGTCGCGGTCCTTGTCCACCACCTGCGCGCGGACGCCCTCGACGAGGTCCGGCTGCGTGTCGACGAACCACGAGACGAGCCCGTACTCCTGCTCCAGCGCGGCACGCAGGTCCGGGAGGTGGCGCGCGCTGCGGACGGCGGCGAGCGCCACGGTGACCGCGGTGGGCGAGAGCCGCTCGAGCTCGTCGGCCTCGGCGCCCGCCTGCTCGTCCCCGGCGCGGGCGGCGGCGCGCAGCCGCGCCACGATCTCGGGCACGGTGTCCGCCGCGTACGCTTCGTCGGCCGCCGCCTGCCGGGCGACGAGGCGCGAGACCGGTGCGGGCAGGGCGTGGCGGCGCACGACCTCTCGCACGTCCTCGACGTCGAGCGGGTCGACGCCGGCGGTCGCGAGCGCCGCGAGATCGGCCACGAGCACGGGAAGCCGCTCGCTCGGCACGTAGTGGTCGGCGAGCCCGGAGAAGATCGCGTCGGCGGCGTCCATCGTCACGGCGCCCAGCGCGAGCAGCTCCCCGAGCCGCCCGGGCGCGCGGGCCAGGAGCCAGGAGCCGCCGACGTCGGGCGTGAAGCCGATCCGCGTCTCCGGCATGGCGACGCGCGACCGCTCGGTGACGACGCGGACCGGCGCGTGCGCGGCGAGGCCGACGCCGCCGCCCATGGTGATGCCGTCCATGACCGTCACGACGGGCACGGGCAGCTCCGCGAGCGCCGCGTCGACGGCGTACTCGCGCCGGAAGTACCGGCGCGCGTCGGCCTGACGCCCGGCCACGATCGACGCGTGCAGCTCCCGGACGTCGCCGCCCGCGCACAGGCCGCGGTCGCCCGCGCCGTCGAGCAGCACGAGGCGCACGGTCGGGTCGACGCGCCACTCCTCCAGCACGTCGGCGATCTCACCGAGCATGGTGTAGCCGAGGGCGTTGAGCGCGCCGGGACGGTCCAGGGTGAGGTGCCCGACGCCGTCGTCGACGCGGGCGATGATCTCGCTCGTCATCCGCGCCACGCTACCCCGCACCCGCGCGTTGTCGCCGGGCGATCACGCCGAGGCGCGAGAATCTGCTGACACGTGGTGGGGCGAGGACGGGAGACACGGATGGCCGGGACGCAGACGCCGGTGTGGCGCACGGACGTGCTGGGCGAGGACTGGGTGGCGCGCGACCTCGACCTGCCGGACGGCGCGGTCGCGACCCTGGTGCGGCGCGACGCCGCGGCGCCGTCGGGTGACCGGCCCGCGGTGCTCTACGTGCACGGGTTCATCGACTACTTCTTCCAGACCCATGTCGCCGAGGCGGTCGAGGCGCGCGGCTACCGGTTCTACGCGCTCGACCTGCGGGGCTACGGGCGTTCGATCGGCCGCGGCTCGGGCGCGCCGTCGCGGCCCGACGACGACCCGAACTTCGTCACCGACCTCGCCGTCTACGCCCAGGACCTCGACGCGGCCGCGCGGGCGATCCGGGCCGAGGGGCACGAGCGGCTCGTCGTGCTCGGGCACTCGACGGGCGGCCTCGTCGCGAGCCTGTGGGCGGACGCGCGGCCTGGCCGGCTCGCGGCGCTCGTGCTCAACAGCCCGTGGTTCGACCTCAACAAGCCGTGGGTGTTCCGCGGTCCGGTCACGTGGGCGATCGACGTCGTCGGTCGGTTCGCGCCGCGGCTCGTCGTGGGCGCGCTGGACCCGCACTGGGCGGAGGCGCTGCACTCGAGCACGGGCGGCGAGTGGGACTTCGACCTCGCCTGGAAGCCGATCGAGGGCTTCCCCGCGCGGGCGGGGTTCGTCCGCGCCGTGCGGCGCGCGCACGCGCGCGTCGGGCGGGGCCTGCACGTCGACTGCCCGGTCCTGGTGCTTGCCTCCGCACGCAGCGGCCCGGCGTCCGGCTGGCACGACGCGCTGCTCACGACCGACAGCGTGCTCGACGTCGGGCAGATCACGTCGCGCGCGGAGCGGCTGGGCGACGACGTCACCGTCGTCACGGTCGAGGGCGGCGCGCACGACCTCGCCCTCTCCCCCGAGCCCGCCCGGTCGACCTACCTGCGGGAGGTCCTCGACTGGCTCGACGCCCGGGTCTGACGGCCCGGTCGCGGCCGCCCGACCGCTCCCCTAGCGTCGGCGTGTGACGAGCGTGCCGCGGTCCCGCCCCTCCCACGTCGTCCTGCGTGCCGTGTGGGCGCTCCTCGGCGTCGCGGTGCTCGGGCTCGGCTCCGCGGTGCTGCTGTCCGCGCACGTCGGCGTGGACCCGTTCACCGCCGCGAACATCGGCGCGAGCGCGTTGCTCGGCGTCGACCTCGGCGTGTACCAGCTCGCGATCAACGCCGTGCTCCTCGTCCCCGTCGTGGTGTGGGGACGCCGGTACATCGGGGTCGGCACGATCATCAACATGGTCATGACGGGGTTCTTCGTCCAGTGGTTCTCCGCGCTCCTCGCCCCGCTCGTCCCGGACCCGCCGAGCCGCCTCCTGCAGACCGCGCTCTTCGTCGTGGGGATCGTCCTGTTCACCGCGGGTGCGTCCGCGTACATGACGGCGGGCGTCGGGACGGCGCCGTACGACGCGATCGCCCCGATCGTCGTCGACCGTACTCACGCGCGCTACCGCGTCGTCCGGGTGGTCCAGGACCTCGCGTTCGTGGGGCTCGCGATCGCGCTGGGCGGCCCGGTGGGAGTCGGGACGGTCATGACGGCGTTCTTCGCCGGCCCGCTCATCGACTTCTTCACCGAGCGCGTGAACAAGCCCCTGCTGCGGCGCGCCCTGCCCGACGACGACCCCACCGTCGTGTCCGAATCCCGCTAGCCAAGGCGCCGCCCGGCGGGTGAGGATCGAGTCATGACGACGACCCTCGCGACTCCGCGCACGGTGGCGGACCCCGTGTTCGCGGAGCGCTACCGCGCCATCGCGTCGCGCGACCGACGGTTCGACGGGCAGTTCATCACCGCCGTGAGCAGCACGGGCATCTACTGCCGTCCGTCGTGCCCCGCGCGCACGCCCAAGCCGGAGAACGTCACGTTCTACCTCACGTCCGCGGCCGCGCACGAGGCCGGCTACCGCGCGTGCAAGCGCTGCCTCCCCGAGGCCGTGCCCGGCACGCCGAGCTGGGACCTCGGGCACGACCTCTCCGCCCGCGCGATGCGCCTCGTCGCCGACGGCGTCGTGGACCGCGAGGGCGTCGACGGCCTCGCCGCTCACCTGGGGTACTCGGCCCGGCACGTGCACCGCGTGCTGGTCGCCGAGCTGGGCGCGGGCCCGGTCGCGCTCGCCCGCGCGCTGCGCGCCCAGACCGCGCGCGCCCTGCTCACGGGCACCGACCTCCGCCTCGCCGACGTCGCGTTCGCCGCGGGCTTCGGCAGCGTCCGGCAGTTCAACGACACGATCACCGAGGTCTTCGACACGACGCCGAGCGAGCTGCGCCGTCGGGCGCGGCCCGACCGTCCGGTCACTTCTCGCGGCGTGGGCGGGCGCGCCCTCGACGACCCGGGCGCGGTCGGGGACGACGGCGGCACCACCGCCGTGCTCGACCTCACGCTCCCCCTGCGCGAACCGTTCGACGCGCGCGGCGTGTTCGCGTTCCTCGCCGCGCGCGCGGTCGACGGCGTCGAGGTCGCCGACCTGACCGGTCCCGTCCTGTCGTACGCGCGCACGCTCGCGCTGCCGCACGGCCCGGGCGCGTTCCGCGCGACGTACGGCCCGCCGCCGGGGAGCGCCCGCGGCGCGGCGCGGTTCCACGTCGAGCTCGAGCTCACGTCCGTGGCCGACCTGCCCGCGGCGATCGCCCGGGTCCGCCGCCTGTTCGACCTCGACGCCGACCCCACGGCCGTGGACGCGGCCCTCGCGGCCGACCCGGCGCTCGCCGCGTCGGTGGGCACCGTCCCCGGAATCCGGGTCCCGGGCGCGGTGGACGCGACGGAGATCCTCGTCCGCGCGCTCGTGGGACAGCAGATCTCCGTCGCGGCCGCGCGCACGCACCTGTCGCGGCTCGCCGTCGCGCTCGGCACGCCGTTCGCGTCCCGGTTCGGGCCGACCCGCCTCTTCCCGACACCGGCGCAGCTCACCGACGGCGGTGCCGACCACGTGCGCGGGCCCGCGCGCCGCACGGCCGCGATCCTCGGCGTCGCCCGGGCCCTCGCCGACGGGTCGCTCGCGCTCTCCTCCGCCGACGACCCCGCCGCCCAGCGCGCAGCGCTCGAGGCGATGCCCGGTGTCGGCCCGTGGACGTCCGGGTACGTCGCGATGCGCGTCCTGCACGACCCCGACGTCCTGCTCGACGGCGACCTCGCCCTCCGCGCGGGCGCCGCGGCGCTCGGCCTGCCCGCCGACCGGCGCACGCTCGCCGCGCACGCGGAGCGCTGGGCGCCGTGGCGCTCGTACGCCGCGATGCACCTGTGGCGCGCCGCGGCCCCCCGACCCTCGTCCACCCCCACGAAGGAGACCCCGTGACCACCGCAGCCACCACCCCCGCGGCGACCACCACCGGAACGGCCGTCACCACGACGATCACCACGCCCGACGGCCCGTTCACGGTCGTCGTCGACCCCGACGGCACGGTCCTCGCCTCCGGCTGGACGGCCGAGCCCGCGGCGCTCGTCGCGCTCGTCCACCCCGACCTGCGCCCCGCGGACGTGACGCCCGTGCCCGACGACGCGCCCGCCGTCGTCCCGGCCGTCGCCGCGGTCCGCGCGTACTACGCGGGCGACGTGCACGCGATCGACGCCGTCCCTGTGCGGCAGGTCTCCGGGCCCTACCGCGCGCACGCGTGGGACGTGCTGCGCACGGTCGAGCCGGGCGACCCCGTCACCTACACGCGGTACGCCGAGCTGTCGGGGCGGCCCGCCGCCGTCCGCGCCGCCGCGGGCGCGTGCGCGATGAACGCGGCCGCGCTGTTCGTCCCGTGCCACCGCGTGCTGCGCACGGACGGCAGCCTCGGCGGGTTCCGCTACGGCCTCGAGGTCAAGCGCAGCCTGCTCGACCGCGAGGCACGCGCGGCCGGGGCTCCGTCGCTCCTCTGAGCGCTCGGCGCGCCGGGCACGCGCTCAGCCGGGGGCTCAGCCCCAGCCGAAGAGCTGGGTCCACTCCCGGTCCGCGTGCCCGACGCCGATCTCGCGCAGGTCGCAGTCGAGGATGTTCGCCCGGTGCCCGGGCGAGTCCATCCACGCGCGCACCACGTCCTCGGCCGTCGCCTGACCCTTCGCGATGTTCTCCGCGCCCGGGTTCGCGTAGCCCTGGGCCTTCGCGCGGTCCCAGGGGGACCGGCCGTCGAGGCTCGTGTGGTCGAAGTAGCCCTGGGCGAGCATGTCCTCGCTGTGGAGCTGCGCCGCGGCCGTGAGGCGCTCGTCGACGACGAGCGGGCCGCAGCCCGCCGCAGCGCGCTCCGCGTTGGTCCGCTCGACGACGGCGACGCCCTCCGCCGAGATCGCCCCCGGCCCGGCCGGGACCGCCGCGGCGGACGCCGAGGCGGGGGCGGGCGCCACGCTCGGCGCCGGGTCGGCGGCCTCGTCCGACGGCGCCGTGTCGGACTCCGCGTCGCCCGGACCCGGCTGCGTCGGCTCCGGGGTCGCCGGAACCGGCTCGGCCCCGTCGTCGGCCCCGCCCTGCTCCGCCTGCCCGGCGCCGTCCGACGGGATGTCCGGCGCGCTGGGCGCGGTCGGCTCCGCCGAGGAGTCCGAGGAATGCTCCAGGTCGTCCGCCGAGCGGCCGTCGGCCAGCGTGCGCGACGAGCGGTCGTCGCGCGGGTCCCGGCCGTCGAGCCAGGACTCCGGGTCGGTCCCCTGCCACGGCAGCGCCGCGACCACCGGGCCGAGCGGGCCGACGTGCTCCGGCCGGAGCTCGCCGGTCGCCGTCGCGACCGTGACGCCCAGCGGCGGGCCGAGCAGCAGCGCCGCGGCGACCCCCGACGTCACGGCGACCCGGGGACCGGAGCGCAGGTGCCGCGCGAAGGGGCCGCCCCGCCGTCGTGCCGCCCCCGGCGCCGGGACCGCGGACGACGGGCGCGCGGGCCGAGACGTCTCGGGTGCCGGACGCGAGCGGGGTACCTCCGCGGGCGCTCCGGCCCGGTGCCGGGGCGTGCGCTGCGGGGCCATCGCTCGACCCTACCCACCTCGCCCGCGGATGTGTACCGCTTCGTCCGTTCTGCCCGCTGTCCCCCTGACGTCGAACCCGGGGTTGTTCCCCGGTTCGGCGCCGAACCGGGGAACAACCCCGGGTTCGGCACCGTGAGGTCAGGCGATCGACGGCTCCTCGGGCGCCGAGACCGTGAACACCGCGCCGGCGATGAGCGGCACGGACGTCACGCGGCGTTCGAGGTCGTCGAGGCGGCGCGCGACCGACGTCTCCGACTCGTCGCCGCGCAGGTCCACGCTCGCCACGAGGTACAGCGCGCGCGGGCCCACGTACTCCAGGCGCAGGTAGGTCACGCGCTCGACCTCGGGCAGGTCCCGGATGCCCTCCAGGACGGCGGCGCGCGTCGCGGGCATCGCGGCCTCGCCCACGAGGAACCGGCGGTTGCGGTCGATGAGCACCACGGACACCACCGCGAGGACGACGCCGACGACGATCGACCCGATCGCGTCCGGGACGGGCGACCCCGTGACCTGGTGCGCGAGCACGCCCGCGAACGCGACGACGAGGCCGACCAGGGCGGCGGCGTCCTCGGCGAACACCGCCCGCAGCGTCGGGTCCGACGTGACGAGCACGTGGTGCAGCGTGTCGCGGTCGGCCGCCCGCGCCTCGTCGCGGGCCTGGCGTCGGGCCCGGAGGAACGACACCCCCTCCAGGACGAACGCGAACGCCAGCACGGCGTAGGCGACGCCGTAGCTGTCCGCCGGCTCGGGGTGCACGAGCTCCTGGATGCCGTGCGTGATGGACACCCCCGCGCCCACGGCGAACAGCCCGATCGCCGCGAACATCGACCACACGTACGCCTCGCGGCCGAACCCGAGCGGGTGCTGGGCGTCGGCGGGGCGCCGCGAGCGCTTGTCGGCGACGAGCAGGAAGATCTCGTTGCCGGTGTCCGCCCACGAGTGCACCGCCTCGGCGAGCATGGACGCGGACCCGGTGATCGTCGCGGCGACGGTCTTCGCCCCGGCGATGAGCGCGTTGGCGAGGAACGCGACGATCACGGTGACGGTGCTCTCGCCGCCGTCCTCCGGCCGGGCGACCCGGGGGTTGCGCGACTCCGGCTGCGGCGGGGCGGGCGTGGGGGCGTCGGCCATGCTGCCGGTCTACCAGCCGTGCTCACGGCCCGCGCGCGGAGCGCAGCCCTCCGGCCCCGGGAGCGCTCGCCGCCGCCGGCGCGGGACCTGCCGGCGGCGCGTCAGCGCTCCGAGGTCTCGCCTCCGGCGGGACCGACGTCGCCGGCGGCCGTGTCGGCGGTGTCGGCCAGGTCCACGTCGCCCGCAGCCGCGGGCTCGGCGCCCTCGCGCGACACCGGGCGGTCGGCGCTCCCGGCGCTCTCGTGCTCACCGACGTCCTCGCGCTCGGCCGCGTCCTGGTCGCGCGTGAGCTCGTCGACGACGAGCAGGTCGGTGCGTACCTTGCCGGTCCGGTACCCGGCGCGGCCGACCATGTGCGCCGCGACGGGCGACGTGAGGAGCTGGAAGATCACGACGAGGAAGAGCGTCGCGACGGCGCCCCACGAGCGCAGCCGGAGGCTGAGCCCCGCGAGCACGAGGATCAGCCCGAGGACCTGCGGCTTCGTGGCCGCGTGCATGCGTGCGAGGAGGTCGGGAAAACGCACGACGCCGACGCCCGCGGCGAACGCGAGGAAGGCACCGCAGAGCAGGAAGACGGCCGAGACGACGTCGGCCACGGTGTCCCAGAACGCGGTCGTCGGGTCCATCACCGCACCTCCCCCTCGGGCGCCCCGCCGTGGTGCTCGGGATCGACGGCTGATTCCCGGTCGGCCTCCTCGGCCTCCCGGCGGGCGGCGTCCTCCGCCGCGATCTCGTCGGCTGTGCGGATGCGGCCCTCGTCCTCGGGCTCGACCGACGCGAACCGCGCGATCGTCACGGAGCCCACGAACCCGACGAGCGACAGGACGACGAGGATCGGGATGGTGTCCGTGCGCCGCGAGAACGCGGCCTCGAGCGCGATCGCCCCGACGAGCGTGGTCGTGAAGACGTCGAGCGCGATGGTGCGGTCGAGCATCGACGGCCCACGCTCGGCGCGGACGATCGCGAGGCTCGCGCCGACCGCGAGCAGCGCGGCGCTCGCGATCACGACGACGAGGTAGACGGTGTCGCTCATGCCTCGGCCACCTCTCGCGTCGCCGGGTCGCGGTACAGGCCCGCGGCGCGCAGCTCGTCGTTGGACGCGAGCGCGTGGAGCACGCGCGCCTCCAGCGCGAGCGTGTCCGCGCGGACCTTCTCCACGCCGCCGGCCGCCTCGACGTCGAGCACGTGCAGGTAGAGCATCCCGGTGAGGCGGTGCGCCTCGACGACGATCGACCCGGGCACGAGCGAGGAGAGCTCGGCCGTGATCGTCAGGTAGATGTCCGACGGGTTGCGCAGCCGCACGCCGACGACGGCCCCGCGCGGCGTGTGCCGCGGCGTGAGCGCGAGGAGGCTGACCTGGAACGACGCGACGACGAGGTCGGAGACGAAGCGCGCGACGAGCACGGTGAAGGGCCACGGCCGGAGCTTGCCGCGCGCCGCGATCGACGGCAGCGGGAAGAACGTGATGACGGCGAAGCCGAGGATGACGCCCGCGAGGACGTTGCCCCACGACAGGTCGCCCCACAGCATGACCCAGACGATCGTCAGCCACAGGATCGTGCGCCACTGCGTGGTGACGCGCGCGAACCAGCCGGAGGCGAGCGCGCGACGGCGGCGGTGCAGGCTCATCCGTCCCCACCCCCGGTCGTCGTGGCGGGCTCCGTGTCCGTCTCGCCGGTCGCGACCTCGTTCGACTCGCCCTGCCCGCGGTCGGAGTCGCCCGGGAACACGGCGTCGACGTACGTGTGGCCGTCGAGCAGCGTCGCGGCGGCGCGCTCGGTGTACGAGTAGAGCGGTCCCGCGACCACGGTGAGCGCGAGGCCGAAGGCGACGAGCGCCGTCGCGGGCCCGACCATGCCGCGCGGGAGGCGTGCGTCCGCGGGGATCTCGACGGGCGCCGTCTGCCAGAACGCCTTGTTCCACGCCTTGACGATCGCGTAGAGCGTGAGCAGAGACGTGACGACCGACCCGACGACGAGCGCCCACGCGAGCGGCGTGCCCTGCGCCACGCCCTCCTCCAGCAGGCCGACCTTGCCGAGGAAGCCCGACAGCGGCGGGATCCCGGCGAGGTTCATCGCGGGGATGAAGAACAGGATGGCCAGACCGGGCGCGAGCTTGGCGAGGCCGCCGAGCCGGTCGAGCGACGTCGACCCGCCGCGGCGTTCCACGAGGCCGACGACGAGGAACAGCGTCGTCTGGACGGTGATGTGGTGCACGACGTAGAAGATCGCGGCGGCCATGCCCGGCTCGGACGCGAGCGCGATGCCGAAGATCATGTAGCCGATGTGGCTCACGAGCGTGAACGACAGGAGTCGCTTGATGTCGTTCTGCGCGACGGCGCCGAGGATCCCGACGACCATCGTGAGCAGCGCGAGCCACATGAGCACGTCGTCGACCACGCTGTCCTCGGGGAACAGCAGCGTCTGCGTGCGGATGATGGCGTAGACGCCCACCTTGGTGAGCAGGCCGGCGAACACCGCCGTGACGGGCGCGGGCGCCGTCGGGTAGGAGTCGGGCAGCCACGCGGACAGCGGGAAGATGGCCGCCTTGATGCCGAACGCGAGCAGCAGCAGGAGCTGGATGGCGAGCGCCATGCCCGGGTCGATCTCGGCGTAGCGCTCGGACAGCTGCGCGAGGTTCACCGTGCCCGTCGCCGCGTACGTCAGGGCGATCGCGACGAGGAACACGATGGACGACAGCAGGGCCACGACGACGTAGATCGACCCCGCGCGGATGCGCTCGCCCGTGCCGCCGAGCGTGAGGAGCACGTAGCTCGCGGCGAGGAAGATCTCGAACCCGACGTAGAGGTTGAACAGGTCGCCCGAGAGGAACGCGTTGAACACGCCCGCCGCGAGGACCATGAACGTCGGGTGGTAGATGGCGACCGGGGCCTCCTCGTCGCCGTCCGCCACGCCCTGCGCGAGCGAGTAGAGCAGGACGCACAGCATGACGAAGCTCGAGACCACGAGCATGAGCGAGGACAGCCGGTCCGCGACGAGGTCGATCCCGACCGGGGCCGCCCAGCCCCCGACGTCGACGACGATCGGCCCGGAGTCGGCCGCGACCAGCAGCCCCACCGACGCCGCGAGGACGAGCGCGAGCGCCGCGACCGTGATGAGGCGCTGCGCGCGCGGGTGGCGCCACAGCGCGAGCGCGAGGCCCGCCGCGACGAGCGGGAGGACGACGGGCAGCGGGACGAGCGCCGCGGCGGTGAGGCTCATCGCGGCTCCTTCCCGTCGTCGCTGCGGTCGTCAGGTCGTGGGTCGTCCGGGCGGTCGCGCCGGGCGTCGTCGCGGCCCGCGGCGTGCGGTGCCGGGGACGACGGCGGTTCCTGCCCGTCGGTGATCCCGTCGCCGTCGCCGTCGGTCTCGTCGCGGACCTCGGCGGCCTCGTCGTCCAGGCTCGCGCCGCTCTCCTCCGTGTCCGCGTCCTCGAACGCGGGGGCGTTGCGCGCGGCGTGCCGCGCGACGCGACGGTCCTCGAGGTCGTCCTGCACCTCGTCGTGGCCGTGGAGCTGCCACGACCGGTACGCCATCGCGAGCACGAACGCCGTGATGCCGAGCGTGATGACGATCGCGGTGAGCACCATCGCCTGGACGAGCGGGTCGCTCATCTCGTCCTCGGGCGTCGTGCCGATGAGGGGCGCTCCCCCGGCGCGCCCGCCCGCGACGAGGAACAGCAGGTTCGCGCCGTTGCCCATGAGGATGAAGCCGAGCAGGACGCGCGTCAGGCTGCGCTCCAGCAGCAGGTAGACGCCCGCCGCGAAGAGCACGCCGATCGCGAGCACGAGGACGACGCTCGGGGTCATGTCGATGACGTTCACCGCCGACCACCCCCGATCGAGTCGGGCTCCATGGCCTCGAACGGCCCGGTGTCCTCGCCCGGCTCGCGCCCGGCGGCGGCGCGCTCGGCGTGGCGGTCGATCTCCGCTCCCAGGGTGCGCAGGATGTCGAGGACGAGGCCCACGACGACGAGGAACACGCCGACGTCGAAGAACAGCGACGTGACGAGGTGGATCTCGCCGACGAGCGGCAGCGCGATGTCGTACGCGTCGCTGCCGAGCACGTTGCCGGTGAGCAGGAACGCGACGAGGCCCACGCCCGCGGACAGGAACAGCCCCGTGCCGAGCAGCAGACCGGGGTGCACCGGCGCAGCCTCCCCGAGCTCGTACCGCCCGCCCGCGAGGTAGCGCACGATGAGCGCGATGCCGACCACGAGCCCGGCCGCGAAACCGCCGCCCGGCGCGTTGTGGCCGGAGAACAGCAGGAAGAGCGCGAAGACGATCATGGCGTGGAACAGCACGCGCGTGACGACCTCGAAGATCACCGAGCGTCTCTGGGGCGCGAGCGTGCGGCCCGCGCTGAGCCACACGAGCATGCGCGGCTGGTCCTTCTCGGTGACCCCGCGCCGGCGCAGCGCGGCGCCCGGGTCCGCGCCGCCCTCGCTCCATACGCCCGAGCCGGACGACGTCGTGGCGGGCTTCGCTCCCGACGCCCGCAGGATCTCGCCGCTGCGGGTGCGCAGGAACACCAGCGACGCGACGCCCGTCGCCGCCGCCAGCAGGACGGAGATCTCGCCCATCGTGTCCCACGCACGGATGTCGACGAGCGTCACGTTGACGATGTTCTTGCCGTGCCCGTACTCGTACGCCTCGGCCGGGAAGTCGACGGAGATCGGCGTCGCGACCCGGGCGAGCGGCGCCACCACGGCGAAGCCCATCATGACGACGGCGACGGCCAGGCCGATGCCCAGGCGCACCCACCGGCTCGCGGCGAGCGGCCGGTTGGAGAAGTACGCGGGCAGGCGGCGCAGCACGAGCACCATGACGACGAGCGTGATCGTCTCGACGAGGACCTGCGTGAGCGCGAGGTCGGGCGCGCCGTGCAGGAGGAAGAGGACGGCGTTGCCGTAGCCGGCGATGCCGACGAGGATCACGGCCTTGAGCCGGCGGCGCGAGCGGGCGGCGAGCACCGAGGCGATGCAGATCGCGGCGACCGCGACGAGCTGCGCAGGACGGTCCCACGCCTTGAGCTGCTCGGGCCACGCCGTCTGCGCGACCATGACGACCCCCGGCCCCAGGACGAGGACCACGAGGATCGCGCCGAGGTAGAACGGCAGCGAGCCACGCTGGGTGACGGCGGTGACGTCCGCCGCGAGGTCGTCGAGCTTGCGCATGACCTTGCGGTAGGTGACGTCGGCCTCGGGGCCGGTCCACAGCGACGCCTGGAACCGCTCGACGCGCGCCCGCTGCCAGAACAGCACGACGCCGACCGCGAGGACGAGGACGGTGAGCGCGAGCGCCGGGGTGAAGCCCGCCCACAGGACGAGGTGCCCGGGCTCGCCCACGGGGTACGTGTCGGCGTACGGCGCGAGGAGATCCTCGCCGAAGTGCGGCACGAGCGCGGTCGCGAGGCCGAGGACCGCGAGCACGACGGCCGGGCTCACGAGCAGGAACGGCTGGCGATGGATGCGCGCGGGGTCGATCGGCGGCTCGTCCGCCGCGACGGCGGGGCCGCGCGCGGCGCCCGGACGCAGGCCTACGTGCTCGTTCGCGCGGGACGGGGACGTGCCGAGGTGCGGCTTGGACGCGAACGCGCCCCACCAGAACCGGATCCCGTACGCGACGGTGAACATCGACCCGACGACGACCGCCCAGAGCACCACCGTGTCGACCCAGACGGGCCCCTCGCCGTGCAGCAGCGACTCGAGCGCCGCCTCCTTCGCGACGTACCCCGCGAACGGCGGCAGCCCGATCATCGACGCCGTCGCGAGCCCGCCCGCGACCGCCGTCCACGGCAGGGCCTTGCCCACCCCGGTGAGGCGACGCAGGTCGCGCGTCCCGGTCGCGGCGTCGACCACGCCCACGACGAGGAACAGCGACGCCTTGAACATCGCGTGCGCGCCGATCATCGCGAGCCCGGCGAGCGCCGCGCCGCGCGTGCCGAGGCCGACGAGCAGGATGATGAGGCCGAGCTGGCTCACCGTGCCGAACGCGAGCACGAGCTTGAGGTCGTACTGGCGCAGCGCGCGGTAGCCGCCGACGAGCAGCGTGCCCGCGCCGAGCGCGATGACCATCGACCGCCACACGGTCGTGTCGGAGTACGCGGGCGCGAACCGCGCGACGAGGTAGACGCCGGCCTTGACCATCGCGGCCGCGTGCAGGTAGGCGCTGACCGGGGTCGGCGCGGCCATCGCCGCGGGCAGCCAGAAGTGCAGCGGGATGAGCGCGGACTTGCTCGCCGCGCCCACCAGGAGGCACACGATCGCGGCCGTCACCGCTCCGCCCGTCGGCGGGTCGGCGATGATCTCCGACATCCGGAAGGTCCCGCCCTGGACACCGAGGATCACGACGCCCACGAGCATCGCGAGGCCGCCCGCCGTCGTCACGACGATCGCCTGCATCGCGGCACGGCGGCTCGCCTTGCGGTCGGCGTAGTGCCCGATGAGCAGGTAGGAGAAGACGGTCGTGAGCTCCCAGAAGACGAACAGGAGCAGCATGTCGTCCGCGGTGACGAGCCCGACCATGGCCCCGGCGAACGCCGTGAGCACGCCGCCGAACCGCCGCAGGCCCTGCGCGGTGGGCGAGAAGTAGGCCGAGCAGTAGACGAGGACGAGCGCACCGACGCCGCCGACGAGCAGCAGCATGAGCCACGACAGCGTGTCCATGCGGAACGCCAGCTCGAGCCCGAGGCCGGGGACCCACTCGACGACCTGCGTCGGGTGCTGCCCCGACATCACGCGGTCGGTCCAGGCGAGCGCGTAGACCGCGGCCGACGCCGGCGCGAGCGCCATGACGAGGAACGCCCGGCGACCGAGGAGCGAGACGAGTGCGGGCGCGCCCAGTGCCATCACGAGATGGGCAACGAGCACGTAGAGCACGGGCCGCTCCGTCCGGGTCGGGGGCGGGGTGGGCAGGCAGAGCCGGGGGTCTTGCTGGACTTGTCATCGTCGCACCCGCGGAGGGGAGTCGCAGGGCACGACAGTTCACGGCGACGGCGATGCCGTGCCACGAACCATTTTACCGACTCGTCAGCCCTGCACGGGCCCCGCAGCCCGGACCGTGACCGATTCCTCAGTCTCCCGTCAGAGATCCTCGGGGTCCACGAGGAACTCCGCCTCGTCCGCGATCTCGCCCCCGACGGCGTCGTGCAGCGTCCGCGTGACCTGCGCGACGACCTCCGCGGCCCGCTTGCGCGCGACCTGGTGGTCGAGCGACGGCTGCTCCCGCTGGGACTCGACCAGGTCCCGCGGCTCCCACCGCACGCGGTAGCTCACGGCGCCGTCCACCGTCCACGGCAGGCCGCGCAGCAGCAGCGGCAGGGCCTCCTCGCCGCCCACCTCGACGGCGACGAGCCCGTCCATGCCGAGATCGACGATCAGTCCGTACCCGTCGAGGACGGCGCCCGTCGTCAGCGCCTTGATGTCGACGTCGTCCGCGGCCGCGTGGATCGCGCGGCGCAGCGCGGGGTCCATCTTCTCGCCCGGGTACAGGGGCAGGTCGGCGATGCCCTTCGGGGGGCCCTCGTACGACTTCCCCTCGGTCGCGAGCCGCGTGCGGGGGTTGAGCCGCGCGACGAGCGCGAGGGCGGCGTTCGGGTCCAGCCAGACGTCCGAGTACAGCGCCATGTCGACCGCGACGCCCGGGTCGGGCGTGAGGACGACGCCCGGGGCCGCCGGGTTCCCGACGTCCGTCCGCACCGAGCCACCGAGCCGGCGCGCCGCCGCGACGAGGAACGCCACGACCCGCTCCTCCTCGCGCACCGGCAGCCCGCCGGGGAACGCGCGGCCGATCCCGTCGCGGTCCCCGCCGCCCGGGTACGGGACGTCGCCGCGCTCGCGCGGGCACACGACGTCGAACACGAGCGTCGTGCCCGGCGGCAGGCCGGAGCCCGGCCCCGCGTACGGGCCGGTGATCGTGGTGTGCCGCGACGTGCGCAGCACGCCCGGCGCCCCCGGTGCCGCCGTGCGGGCGGGCGGCACGAGCGGCTCGGTACCCTCCGGCGCGACGTCCCAGCGCGCGCCCGCGAACCGCGACAGCGCGAGCGTCTCGACCTCGTCGACGACGACGTCGGCCGGGAGCCCGAGCAGGTGCCGCGCCTGGTACGACTGCGCGGCGCCGGGCCCGTCAGGGTGCGGCAGCGGCGGGAGCGGGCTCATGCGGTGCGGTCCTCCGGTCCTCGGGTCCTGCAGGGTCGAACGACGTCCGACGCGGCGTGCCGCGCTCAGACGTCGGTGCGGTGGAAGCTCTGCCACGAGCGGGAGGCCGTCGGGCCGCGCTGGCCCTGGTAGCGGGAGCCGTAGACGCTCGACCCGTACGGGTTCTCGGCGGGCGACGACAGGCGGAAGAAGCAGAGCTGCCCGATCTTCATGCCCGGCCAGAGCGTGATCGGCAGCGTCGCGACGTTGCTCAGCTCGAGCGTCACGTGCCCGGAGAACCCGGGGTCGATGAACCCGGCCGTGGAGTGCGTGAGCAGGCCCAGCCGACCGAGGCTCGACTTGCCCTCGAGGCGCGCCGCGACGTCGTCGGGCAGCGTCACCGCCTCGAACGTCGACCCGAGCACGAACTCCCCCGGGTGCAGCACGAACGGCTCCGCCGGGTCGACCTCGACCAGGCGCGTGAGGTCCGGCTGGTCCTGCGACGGGTCGATGAACGGGTACTTGTGGTTGTCGAACAACCGGAAGAACCGGTCGAGGCGCACGTCGATGCTCGACGGCTGGAGCATCGACGGGTCGTACGGCTCGAGCTGGACGCGCCCGGCGTCGAGCTCGGCCCGGATGTCGCGGTCGGAGAGCAGCACGGGCCCACGCTAGCCGACGACGGCGCGTGCCCGGACCGGGCGCCGAACACTGGATCCGCCGTCACCGCACGCCGCCGAACCCGGGGACACGGGTGGGTTCGCCAGGCGAGCCCACCCGTGTCCCCGGGTTCGGCGAGACGTCAGGCGCGCAGCGGGCGTCCGGTCGAGTCGACCGAGTAGTAACCCGTCTTCGACGTCAGGTAGAGGATGCCCTCGACGAGGCCCCAGATCGCGATGACCGGTGCGGCGAAGCCGAACGACAGCACCGACACGAGCAGCATCGTCAGGCCGATGCCCGTGTAGCCCAGGTAGAACCGGTGGATACCGAGGCTCCCGACGAGGATGCCGAGCAGGCCCGCCGCGAGCCGGGACTTGGCCTGGGGGTCGTACGCGGGGTCGAAGCCCGGCTGCCCGTACGGGCCGGGCTGCGCGTACCCCGGCTGCTGGCCGTAGCCCTGCTGCGGGTAGCCCTGCGGGTAGCCCTGCTGCTGTTCGGCGCCGTACGGCTGCCCCTGCGGCTGGCCGTACCCCGCCGGCGCGCCGGGCGTCCCGTACGGCTGCTGGCCGGAGGCGTCCCCGTAACCCTGCTGCGGCAGACCGTACGCGTCGCCGTAGCCGGGCTGCTGGTCGTAGCCCGGCGTCGTGCCCGACGGCGTCGCCCCGCCCCCGTAGACCGGGTCGCCCGGGGCCGGGGTCCCCTGCGCGGGGTCGGGCTGCTGCTGGTACGGGTTCTCGGACAAGGCTGCTCCTCGGCGTGCGCCGCACACGGGCGCGGATCGGGTCGTCGTGCGGTCGGGTTCTGGCATCACCGGCGACGTCCGCTATGATCGGGGCGCGCGCTGGTTCGCCGAGGATCCTCCCAGAGGGCCCGGGGCGGACGCCACCAGCGCCGCGCGGGTGTAGTTCAATGGTAGAACTTCAGCTTCCCAAGCTGATAGCGCGGGTTCGATTCCCGTCACCCGCTCAGCGCTCGAGAGCCCCGCACCGGTCCGGTGCGGGGCTCTCGTCGTCATGGCCAGGCGGCGAGCAGGTCGTCGGCCGTCCACACCCGGGACAGGCGCGGGTCGTCGTCGGCACCGGCCGGGCAGACCGCGACGAGCGGGGTCGCGGCACCGACGCCCGGCACGTGGACGGCGTCGGCGGCGAGCGCGTCGACGTCCCGCGAGGTGAACGGCGTGCGGGCGTGCCACTTGATGCTCCCGACGAACGCGATGGTGCGCGCGGGGCGCACGTCCGCAGCGACGAGGTCGATCTCGGGCGTGTTGTTCCGCGGCCACCACCCTCCGACGTCGCGGGCACCGGGCCAGGTCTCGTCCGGGAGCAGGCGTGCGAGAGCCTCTCGCACCACGGGTTCGATCGCGCGACCGCGCCAGGACGAGAACGTCGTCTCGAACCGGGCGGCAGCCAGGTCGGGTCGACCGCGGTCGATGTCCGGGAGCGCGGGCTCGACCATCGCGAGCCAGAACCGCAGCGCCGGGTCGGAGACCCGCCAGCGCCGGTCCTTCGTCGCCGATCGGGTGGAGAGCGGCTCGTCGGCGGCGATCACGCGTTTCTCGGTCAGCAGCCCGAGCGAACGGTCGAGCGTCGTCGGGGAGATCGAGCCGTCGAGAGCCTGGAGGATCCGTGAGTGGGTCCGTTCGCCCTTGCCGCCGATCGCCGTCAGCACCAGCCGGGCGTGCGACGTGGAGGGCAGCTCGCCGTCGAGGACCCTCGTCCCGGAGACGACGAGCGCACTCGTCGCCCGCTCGTACGCGCGCCGCACGAAGGTCACGGGCGGCTCCTCCGGCTGCCACTCCTGCGCGACGAGCGGCTGCCCGCCCGTGACGAGGAACGCGTCGAAGGCGTCGGACCCCGTCAGCCCCGTCATCCGGGCGACGTCCCGAGGAGACAGAGCACGCAGCAGCATCTCGGTCGCGCGCCCGTAGAACGGCTCGTCCGGACGCCCGAGCGCCTCCATCATCGCGAGGTCGCTCCCGAGGAGGAGCAGCAGCACGGGCCGTCGCGAGAGCTCCCGGTCCCAGACGCGCTGCAGCTCCCCCGCACCACCCTGGATCCCCTCGAGGAGCCAGGGCAGCTCGTCCACGACGACGATCGCCGGAGACTCCGCGGGCAGAGCGGCGGCCAGCAGCCGGAGGGCGGCGGACAAGGAGTCGGGCTTGTTCCCCTCGGCGACCACCGCGCCGGGCAGGTCGGACTGCGCGACGGCCTCGGCGAACGCCGCGAGCTCGTCGCCGGGGGGAGCGTGCCGCGCCGCCTGGAAGTAGACCGACGGCACGGCCTCTCGCTCGATGAGCTCGGTCACCAACCGCGACTTGCCGACGCGGCGGCGGCCTCGCAGCAGCACGGCGACGCCGGCGTCCGCCCTCCCGCCCGTGCGGACGACGTCCAGCTGCTGCGCGAGCTCGCGCAGCTCGGTCGCGCGTCCGACGAATCCCGCCATGAGACCCCCTTGAATCGAACCCCCACCAAGAATAGTAAACCTTCTGGGGGTGTCAGGCGCCGAGCCCGGGGTTGCTCCTCACGGCGACGGTGACGTGGGGAACGACCCCGGGCTCGGCGGTCAGGGGGTGGGCGTCAGCCCAGGATGCTGCCCGCGGCCTTGGCCGATGCGGCGAGCGAGCCCGTCAGGGGCAGGTCCGGGAGGATCACGGCCTGGGCCGCGTGGTAGACGTCGGGCTTGCCGACCCAGGTGACGCCGTCGGGCCGGTTGGCCGTGTCGAGCTCGTGGTGCCACGAGCCGCGCTCGGGGTCGACGAGGTACCGGTCGATCCATGCCCACCAGCCCGCGGCGGCCTCGGCGAAGCGGGAATCCCCCGTCACCCGGCCGAGCACGTCGGCCGCGGCCACCGCCTCGGCCGCGACCCAGTGGTAGCGGCGCGGCTCGACGGGCACACCGGACCAGTCGACGGTGTACACGAACCCGCCGCCGTGCTCGCCGTCCCAGCCGTCGGCGACGGCGCGGTCGAACAGCGCGACCGCGGCCTCGGTGCGCGCGCCGGGCGTGCCGGACGCGACGTCGACCTGGAGGAGGAGACGCGCCCACTCGAGCCCGTGCCCCGGCGTCGAGCCGTACGGCTTGAACGGGTCGCGCGGCCGGTCCGCGTTGTAGTCGGGCAGCGGGTTCCAGTCCGCGTCGAAGTGCTCGGGGATGCGCCACTCGTTCTCGCGCGCCCAGCCGATCACGCGGTCCGCGATCGACGCGGCGCGGCTGAGCCACTCGGCGTCGCCCGTCGCGTCGTGGGCCGCGAGCAGCGCCTCGACCGCGTGCATGTTGGCGTTGACCCCGCGGTACTCGTCGAGCGTCGTCCAGTCGCGCGACCACTCGTCCGCGTGCATCCGGGGCCCGGGCTCCCAGAACCGCTCGTCGAGCACGGCGAGCGCCGCGTCGAGCAGCTCGCGCGCGCCCTCACGGCCCGCGATCGTGCCCGACGCCGCGGCGAGCACGACGAACGCGTGCGCGTACGCGCTCTTCGTCCCGTCGACCGGGACGCCCTCGCCCACCTCGAGGTCGCCCGGGCGCCGCGCCGGGCCCCGCGAGGACACCCAGCCTCCGTTCTCGGCGTCCACGAGCACCGCGCGCAGGCCGTGCAGCGCGGCGTCGGCCCGCTCCCCCGCCCCCGGGACCCCGAGCAGCGACGCGAACGCGTACACGTGCGCCATGCGCGACGTGATCCACGTGTGCACCGGCTGGGACGGGTCGGGGCGGCCGTCGTCGTCGAGCCACTGCGCGGCCCCGTCCGCGCGCAGCGCCGCCTGGCCGAAGCGCAGCAGGTCGGCCAGCTGGTCGCGACGCCAGCGCGCGCTGCCCGCCGTGAGGTCGCCCCGAGGGTCGGGGGCGGGCGTGCGCTGCTCGGACGGGTGCTCGGTCATGTCTCGGTCCTTCTCGTGCTGGGAACGTGGTGCCGCACCGGGCGCGGTGCCGGTACGGCGCGGTGCCCCGGGACGATCATCCCGGGGCACCGCCGGTGGTGCATGCTCACCGTGCGCCCCGGGGACCGGGGCGCACGGTGGGCTCAGGGGTTCAGCCGCAGGTCACGGCCGCGTAGTCCGCCGTGATCGACGCCGTCACCCCCTCGTCTCCTCGGGTCGCCTCGACGGTGACCGTGCCGGCCTCGACCGACGTCGCCCGCGTCGCGAACGACTGGTAGGCGTTGGCCCCCGGCGCGACGGCCGCGAACTCCTTGGTGCCGAACGGGGTGACGAGCCGGATCGCGACGGGCGCGTCCTCGCCGTTCTCGGCGCGGACCGCGACGTACGCCTTGCCGGCGAGGCAGCGCGTGCTCACCGTGACGTCGATCGCGAGCGTCGGCTGGCCCTCGGTCACGGTCACGGGGACCCCGACCACCTGGCTGGTCCAGCCGTCGTCGACCACGACGTACGCGGTGTACGTCCCGGCCGCCGTGTAGGCGTGCGAGCCGGAGACCGACCCGTCCGCCACCGTGCCCGCCACGACGTCGGAGCCGTCGCCCCACGTGACCGCCGCGCGGAGCTCGGCGCCCTCGCGTCCGCCGGTCACCTGGGCGAGCGCCACGTCCGTCGTCTGCCCGACGGCGAGCGTCACGCCCTCCGCGGCCGTGACCTCGAGCGCGGGGTGCTCGGCGGACGTGCCGTCGTGCGCGACCGCGACCACGTGGATGCGACCGTCGCGCGAGAGCTCGCCCGGCTGGTCCGGGAGCGTGAGGCTCACGGCCCGCTTGCCCTCGGGGAGCGTGATCGGCGCCGTCGCGAAGAACGCGGCGGGGGTGCCGGTCTGCGGGCTGCCGCCGCGCAGGCGGCTGTCCGTCACGGCGACGGGGATGTTCCCGAACACGGGGTTGCGCGCCGCCCCCGACCAGTCGCCGAAGCTCAGGTCGATCGGCTGGGACGAGCCGTCGTCGAAGGTCAGCACGCCCTGGGCCTGCTGGTTCTTCTCCGTGCCGGTGCCGATCACCGAGAGCTGCTCGGCGTCCGCGGGGACCTCGAGCTCGATGGTCTGGCCGTCGCCCGTCGCGTTGTCCGGCTGCCCGGCGGGGATCGCCGGGACGTCGAACGCGAGGTCGGTGCCGGGCACCGTCGTGCGCTCGCCCTGGACGAAGCCCTTCGCCGCGAGCTGCGCGCGGTCGAAGAACACGCCCTGGCCGTCGCACGAGCCGACGGTCGTGCCGAGGTCGCCGATGCAGACGTTGTCGTACGCGGCGAGCAGCGAGCCCTCGCGCAGGAGCGAGACGGAGACGTACGAGGTGGTCGAGACGGGCTCGATCCCCTCGCCCGAGACCGTGACGGTCACCGGGTAGACGCCCGGGGCAGCCCACGTGTGCGCGGCGTCCACCGCGTACCCGCCGAACGAGCCGGCCCGGAGCGTCCCGGCGACCGGGTCGGACCCGTCGCCGAACGCGACCTGCACGTCGAGCGTCGCCACGTCGCCCTCGACCCCGGTGAGGGTCGCGAACGAGCCCGAGACCTCGCGCCCGGTGACCGTGTCGCGGTCGGGCGCGGCCGAGAGCGTGAGCTCCTCGGCCCCGGAGTCCTTCGGGTCGGCCAGCAGCTCGACCTCGGCGAGCGACAGCGCACCGGAGCCCGACGTCGCGGTGACCGTCACGCGGTACCGCGCGAACGCCGTCGGCTCCGCGACCGTGAACGGCCGCGTCTGGAGCGCCCAGCGGAACTGCTCGCCGGACCGCTCGTCGAGGGTCGTCCACGTCTCGCCGTCGTCGGAGCCCTCGAGGGTCCACGCGGACGGCGAGGCCGTCCCACTCGCGCCGGAGGTGAGGGTGTACGACCCGACCGTCGGCCGGATGCCGTTGCCCGCCCACGTGATCGACGGGGTGGTCGTGGCGAACGTCGTGCGCGTGCCGGACGTGTTGTCCGTCAGCGCCGCGGGGCTCGTCGACGCGTCGCCGTCCGCGACCGTCGTCGTGCCGAGGCCCGACGTCGTCGCGTCCTGGACCGGCGCCGGGGGCTCGTCGCCCTCGGTGAGCGACGGCGGCGCGTCGTCCTCGCCCGTGCCCCAGTCGGACGGCTCCGGACCCATGACGAAGTCGAGGGTCGCGCCGCCCGAGAGGTCGGCCTGCGAGAGGGACGTCGAGGTGCGGGCCTCGCCGTCCACCGCGAGGGACTGCACGTAGACGTTGTCGACCGAGTTGTTCTCGGCGTTGACGACGAGGTCGCCGTCCGGCAGGTGCACGGTCGCCTTGTCGAACAGCGGCGAGCCGACCGCGTACTGGTCGGAGCCGACCTGGAGCGGGTAGAAGCCGAGCGAGGCGAAGATCCACCACGACGACATCTCGCCGTTGTCCTCGTCGCCCGGGTAGCCCTGGCCGATCTCGCTGCCCACGAACAGGCGGCGGGTGACCTCACGGACCTTCTCCTGGGCCTTGGAGGGTGCGCCCGCGGCGTCGTACAGCCACGGGATGTGGTGCGACACCTGGTTGCTCATGCCCCACATGCCCATGCGGACGTCGCGCGCCTCGCGCTGCTCGTGGATGCCGCCGTTGCCGGCA
Source organism: Cellulosimicrobium sp. I38E (assembly GCF_001647255.1). Taxonomy (NCBI): domain Bacteria; kingdom Bacillati; phylum Actinomycetota; class Actinomycetes; order Micrococcales; family Promicromonosporaceae; genus Cellulosimicrobium; species Cellulosimicrobium sp. I38E. Next base: position 12,415 of record NZ_LUAZ01000033.1, on the reverse strand, counting down.
CCCTTCTCCGGCGTGGAGAAGAACAGGTCGAGCTTGTCCTCGAGGCCCTGCTTGCCGCCGTAGAGGTTCGCCAGGCCCTGGCCGTCCTGCGGCGCGTGGAACGCGAAGTTCCAGCCGCTCGTCTCGGTGTACCCGCCGCCCCACGCCTCGGGGTTGTAGGTCTCCGGGTCGACGGCCCACGTGCCGTCCTCGTGCCGCGGCACGAAGAAGTCCACCTCGGGGTCGAACAGCTCGACGTAGTGCGTGGCACGCTCGAGGAAGTACGCGGACTCCTCGCGCAGCGTCTCGCGGCGCTCGTCCGGCGTGGCCGGGTCCTCCGCGAGCGCGGCGGCCATGTTGCCGATGCCGAAGTCGTTGATCAGGCCCTCCAGGCCCCACGACACGGACTCGTGCGTGGACTCCGGCGTGAACCCGAGGAACGGCGACGTCTGGAGGCCCTTGCGGCCCACGGCGTTGTTCGGCGGCGCGACGGACGCGTTGCGCAGCGCGGCGTCGTACGCCTCGAGCGCGGAGTCCGTCGGGAGCGAGCCCTTGAGGTACGCGTCCGCGAACGCGACGTCGGAGCTCGTGCCCGTCATGAGGTCCGCGTAGCCCGGGGAGGACCAGCGCGCGATCCAGCCGCCGTCGCGGTACTGCTGGACGAACCCGTCGATCAGCTCGCCCGCGAGCTCCGGGTAGAGGAGCGAGTACGCCGGCCAGGCCGTGCGGTAGGTGTCCCAGAACCCGTTGTTCACGTAGATCTTGCCGTCGACGATCTTGGCGTTGGTCTGCGTGTCCGTCGCCGTGCCGGTGGTCGCGGAGACCGGGCTCGCGTACTTGTACACCGGCTCCTGCGCCGTGCCCGTGTTCTCGAACTGCGAGTTCGGGTACAGGTTGAGGCGGTAGAGGTTCGAGTACAGCGTGACGAGCTGGTCCTCGCTCGCGCCCTCGACCTCGATGACCCCCAGGCGGTCGTTCCACGCCTGCGCGGCGGCGGCCTTGACCTCCGTGAAGGTCTTGCCGGTCACCTCCAGGTCGAGGTTCTTGCGCGCCTGGTCGAGGCTGATGAACGAGGTCGCGACGCGCAGCTCGACCGTCTTGTCGGACGACGTGTCGAACGTCGCGAAGCGCGCGTCCGCACGGTTGCCCGCCGCCGTCCCGACCGCCGTCGGACTACGGTCGAAGGTGCCGGCGACGAACATGCGCGTGCGGCCCACGGACAGGCCCGAGCCGTTCTCGACCCAGCCGGAGATCGTCCCCGTGGCCTGGTCGTACGTGAGCTTGGACGAGCCGTCCACCTTGTCCACGAGCACGTGGCCCTTGGCGCCGGGGTAGCTGAAGCGGAGCACCGCACCGTGGTCGGTGGGCGTCGCCTCGATCGCGGACCCGTTGGTGAACGTGACCCCGTAGTAGTCCGGCCGCGCGAGCTCGTCGGCGTGGTCGAACTCGAGGCCGCGCGTCGAGAGCGTGGCGTCGGGCGTCCCCGACGCCGTCGACGGGAGGAACGTGAGCTGGTTGCGGTCGCCCATCCAGGGGCTCGGCTCGTGCGAGACGCCGAAGCCCTGGAGCACGGGCTTGTTGTTGGCGTTGTTGGCCTTGTGGTACTCGTACAGCCAGCTCTGCGAGGAGGCGTTGGTGTACGGCGTCCAGAAGTTGAACCCGTTCGGCGTCGCCGTCGCCGGGATGTTGTTCCCGCGCGAGAAGCTGCCCGACGCGAGCGTGCCGCGGCGCGTGTCCACGTAGTTCGCGAGGCTCGAGCCGTCGATCGTCGCCGGGCTGGCGGTGATGGCGACGTCGTCGAGCCACCCCGCGAACTTGGTCCCGGCGTGGCCGCCCGGGTTGTCGTAGCCGAGCAGCACCTGGTCGACGGTCTTGCCCGCGGCGACGTCGCCGAGGTCGATCCGCACGGAGTTCCACTGGTCGGCGTAGAGGATCTTGCCCTCGCCCTGCGCCTGCGCGGTGGCGACCGTCTCGTGCGCGTCGCGCGCGCCGAGGTCGGACAGGTAGGTGCCGTCGGTGAAGAGCACGTCCACGGCCGCGTAGGTCGACGGGTACTGCAGGTCGTCGAGCAGCTCGGGGAAGATCGTGTAGCTCAGGCGCGTGTCCTCGCCGACGACGACGTCCACGTCGTCGTAGAGCACGTTGGTCGCGTGGGTCTCGCCGTCGGCGAGGTGCGAGCCGTCGTACCGCAGCGAGTGCAGGCCGGAGAACCCGACGCCCGCCTTGTTGGTGAAGTTCACGCGCGGCCCGGTGCCGACCTTGGTCGTCATGGGCGCGGCGGACGGGCCGGCGCTCAGGTCGGCCGAGAGGTCCCACCCGGCGAGCTGGACGATGGAGTCGCCCGAGTTGGCCGTGACGTTGAGACGCAGGTACGTGTACGCCGCGGTGGGCGCCTCGAGCTCGAACGTGCGCGTCTGCTGGCGGTTCGGGAAGTCCTCGTCCGTCCGCCGGTCGAGCGCGGTCCACGTGGACCCGTCGTTCGAGCCCTCGACCGTCCAGGTCTTCGGGTCTCGACCGGCGGCGTCGTCCCCGGACGTCATCGAGTAGGCGACGAACGACACGGGCTCGGCGAACTCGTACCGGACCCAGCCGGTGGAGGCGAACGCGAGCCACTTGGTGCCGGAGCTGCCGTCGGCGAGGTTCGCGGCGCCCTCGTTCGGCAGGTTCTGGGCGCTCGCCGTGACGGCCTTGAGCTTCCCGAGCACGCTGCCGGGGAGGCCGCTCGTGAACGACCCGACGTTCGCCTGCCAGGGCGCGCCGTCGCGCTCGGCCACCGTGGTGGCGAGCGCGGCCGGGTCTCCCGACTCGAAGGACGACGAGAAGTCGCCCGGCTCGGCCGCGGCGGCGGGCGCAGCGGTGAGGGCTCCGAGAGGCACGGCGAGGGGGACGGTGAGGGCGGCGGCGAGCGCGAGGCCGAGGGGCCGTGCGCGGCGGCTGCCGGAGCGCGTGGAGACGACGCGTCCGGGCGGTTGTGGTCTGGTCATGCTCGCGATCTCCTTCGATCGTGACAGCGCTGTCAGGCTGCGGGGGTGCCCCTGACAACGCGCAGGGGGGAAGCGTTGTCAGGGGCGACCTGAACTTATGTGGCGGTAGCGGCTTTGTCAACGCGGCCGGAGGCCGGAACGGACACCCGCCGAGGACCGGCCACGGGCGTGCCGTCGACGGCCGAGGATGCCCAGGCGACGTCCCGCTACGCGCCGGGACCGGGGATCTCGCCCGTGCCGCGCACCACGAGCCGCGTGGGCACCACGACCAGGCGCGGGGCGAGCTCCGGGTTGTCGGCCCGCGACACCGCGAGCGCCGCGGCCTGGCGCCCCATCTCGACGACGTCGTACCCCACGACGGTCACGTCCAGCAGGTCCGCGAGCTCGAAGTCGTCGAACCCCACGAGCGCGACGTCCGCGCGGCCCCCCGCGGCCACGCGGTCGCGCAGCGCGTGGAGCGCGCCGACCGTGATCTTGTTGTTCGCCGTGACGAACGCCGTGGGCGGCTCCGGCATGGCCAGGAGCTCCGCCACGAACGCGTGCGCGAGCTCCGCGTCGTGGGCGCCGTCGCGCACGTACCGCGACGGGTCCTCGACGCCCGCGCCGCGCAGCGTCGCGACGAACTCGTCGCGACGCTCCTGGAACGTCCACAGCCGCGACACGTCCCCGACGAGCGCGATCCGTCGGTGCCCGTGCGCGAGCAGGTGCGTCACGGCGTCGCGCACGCCGCCGCGGTTGTCGATGACGACGGTGTCCGCGTCGACGCCCTGCGCCGGCCGGTCGATGAACACGACCGGCAGCCCGTCGTCGAGCTCGCGGCGCAGCGACGAGTGGTCGGTCGACGTCGGCGTCACCACGAGCGCGCCGACGCGGCGCTCCACGAGCGCCTCCGTGAGCGAGCGCTCGCGCTCGGGCTCCTCGTCGGAGCTCGTCGTGATGAGCTGGAGCCCGTGGTGGCGCAGCTCGCGCTCGATCCCGCTCGCGAGCGCGGAGTAGAACGGGTTCGCGAGGTCGCCGGTGACGAAGCCGACGAGCCGCGACGAGCCGCCGCGCGCGAGGTCCGCCGCGACCGCGTTGCGGCGGAAGCCGAGCCGCTGCGCGGCCTCCTGCACCTTGGCCCGCGTCTGCGGCGCCACGTTCGGCTCGTCGTTGAGGACGCGTGACGCCGTCTTGAGACTGACGCCGGCGACCTCCGCGACGGCCGCGAGGGTCGGCCGTCGGCCGCCGCGCCCCGAGTGCGGGCGCGCCGCCGTGTCCGTCGGGCCGTTCGAGCCCGCGGCCCGGACCTCGCCCGGCGGGAGCGTTCCCGCGCTCTCCCCCTGCATCACCATCATCAGACCTCCCGTCGACCGCGGATGAGCATGTCGACGACGATAGCGAGCAGGAGCACCGCTCCGGTCACGATGTACCGCGTCGCCGTGTCGAGATTGAGCAGCGTGAGGCCGTTGGCGATCGACTGGATGACCAGCACGCCGAGCACCGCGGACCACGCGCTCCCCCGCCCGCCGAACAGGCTCGTCCCGCCGATGACCGCCGCGGCGATCGCGGTGAGGTACGTGTCGGCGGCCCCGGTGCCCTGGTTCGCGGCGGCGAGGCGCCCGGCCGCGAGGATCCCGCCCAGCGCGGCGAACGTGGAGCACGCGACGAAGCACGAGACGACGGTCCGCCGCACCGCGACGCCCGCGAGGAGCGCGGAGCGCCGGTTCCCGCCCACCGCGCGCACGGACCGGCCCCACCGGGTGCGGCGCAGCAGGACGTCCACCACCACGACGAGCGCGACGAACAGCACGACCGTGTAGCCGATCCCGCGCGCGGTCCCCAGGTACGCGACCGTGCCGACGAGGACCGCGGCGAGGACCGCGGTGCGGATCGCGATCCGGCCGAGCCCGGGGCTCGGCAGCTCCGCGCGCACGCGGCGCAGGTGGTCGACGACGCGCAGCGCGGCATACCCGACCACGACCACCACCACGAGGCCCCAGGCGGCGGCCGGCGCGAGGAAGCCCTGCTGCACCGTGCGCACGAGCCAGGACTCGAACGGGATGTTGATCGAGCCCGAGGGGCCGAGCACCCGGAGCTGCACACCCGCGAGGATGAGCAGCCCGGCCAGCGTGAAGACGAACGACGCGAGACCGAGGCGCGTGGACAGCAGCCCGTACCCGAGGCCGACCACGACGCCGACCGCGAGCGCCGCGAGGATCGCGAGCCCGACGGGCCAGTCCAGGTTGACGGTCCCGACCGCCAGCACCGCCGCCGCGAGCCCGCTCACGGAGCCGACGGACAGGTCGATCTGACCGACGAGCAGGACGAGCACGACCCCGAGCGCGATGATCCCCGTGGGCGCGCTCTGGAGCGTGAGGTTGACCAGGTTCTCCGCCGAGAGGAACGCCGGGTTGATCGCGCCGAGCACGACCCAGATGAGCAGCAGCGCGCCGACGATCGGGAGCATGCCGAGGTGGGCGCCGCGGAGCTGGCGCACGACGCTGCCCGACAGCACGCCCGAACGGTCGAGCGCGGCGCCGGACGTGCGGCCGGGGACGCTCATCGGTGCACCGCCCCGGTGCCGCCGGAGCGCCGCTCGCGCCCCGGGTCGGTCGACGGCCGTGCCGGGCCGCCCGGCCGTGCGGGCCGGACCGCGCCGGTCATCGCGGCGAGCAGGTCCTCGTAGGACGTGTCGCCGGCGAACTCGCCGTGCACGCGCCCGAGCCGCAGCACGAGGATGCGGTCGGCGACGGCCTGGAGGTCGCCCGCCTGGTGGCTGATGAGCACGACCGCGTGCCCGCGCTCGCGCAGCTTCTCGATGAGATTGAGCACCTCGGCCGTCTGGCGGACGCCGAGGGCCGCCGTCGGCTCGTCGAGGACGAGGACGCGCGGCGCGCCGAGCAGGGCCCGGGCCACGGCGACGACCTGCCGCTGCCCGCCGGACAGCGTGCGCACGGGCTGCCGCACCGACGGGACGGTCGCGGCGAGCTGGTCGAGCAGGCCCCACGCCTCGCGCTCCATCGCGATCTCGTCGAGGAACGGGCCGCGCAGCGTCTCCTGGCCGAGGAACACGTTCTCGACGACGTCGAGGTCGTCGACGAGCGCGAGCTGCTGGAACACCGCCGCGATGCCGTGCGCGCGCGCCGCCGCGGGCGAGTCGAGGACGACGGGCGCGCCGTCGAGCAGGACCTCGCCCGCGTCGGGCCGGAACGCGCCCGCGACGACGCCGGCGAGCGTCGACTTGCCCGCACCGTTGTCTCCCACGACGGCGAGCACCTCGTGCTCGCGCACGTCGACGTCGACGTCGACGAGCGCGCGGACGCCGCCGAAGTTCTTGGAGACCCCGCGCAGGGACAGGACGGGCGCGCTCACGGGGCGGCCTCCAGGAGCCCCGCCTCGACGCACGAGTCGACGTAGTACGGCGTGCAGATCTCGTCGACCGTGTAGACGCCGCCGTCGACGATGACGCGCTGCACGTCGTCGACCCCGACCGCGCGCGGTGCCAGGAGGAGGCTCGGGACGCCGTCGATGCTCGCGGTGGCGCGCGGGTCCTCGCCGCGCAGCACGCGGACGGCGAGCTCCGCGGCCGTGCGCGCCTGCTGGGCGGTCGCCTTGTAGACGGTCATGTACTGGTCGCCGGAGACGATGCGCTGGACCGCCGCGAGCTCGCCGTCCTGGCCCGTCGTGGGCGGGACGGGGTCCAGGCCGGCGGCCTTCATCGCGGCGATCGCGCCGCCCGCGATGCCGTCGCTCGCCGCGAAGACGCCGTCGACGCGGCCGGCGTACTGCGTGAGCTGCCCCTCGACCCACTCGGTCGCCTTGTCGGGGCTCCAGTCGGGGGTGTCGTACTCGGCGAGCACGTCGATGTCCTCTCCGTCGAAGGCTCGGTGGGCACCCGCCGCGTACTCCGCCGCGTTCGGGTCGGTCGGCGAGCCCTGGACGAACAGGACCCCCGGCCGCCGCCCGTCGGGGGGCGGGTCCTGCTCCGCGCGGTCGAGCACCGCGCCGACGAGCGCCTCCCCCATGAGGTACCCGATGAGCTCGTTGTCGAACGACACGTAGTAGTTCGCGCCCTCGACGAAGCGATCGTAGGCGATGACGGGCACCCCGAGCCGCTGGGCCTCCGCGACGATGCTCACCGCGGCGACGGCGTCCACGGCGTCGAGGACGAGGACGTCGGCCCCGCGGGCGAGCATCGACTCGGCCTGCTGCTGCTGGTTCGCGGCGTCCTGGGCGGCGTTGGCGTACAGGACCTCGCACGTGGCGCAGCGCTGCTCGACCACGCCGACGAAGGTCGGGCGGTCGGACGTCTCGTACCGCGCGGTCTTCGCCTCGGGCAGCAGGAGGCCGATGGTCCCCTCGGACGGGCCGGCGGGCTCCTCGGGCGCCGCGCACCCGGCGAGCGCGAGCAGCGCGACGACGGCGGTCGCGAGCGCGGCCGTCACGACGCCGCGCGCCCGACCGCGGGCGAGCCTGGTCCGGGCGACGGCGGCCCCGGTCATGCGCTCACCCCCAGCGACCCGCTGACGCGCGCGAGGTCGAGCGCGACGGCGAGCGCGCCGCGCACCTCGGCCGCGGACCCGAGCTCGGACGCGACGACCTGGACGGGGCCTGCGGTGCTCGGCACCGTGCGCTGCTCGAGCGCGGTGCGCAGGGGGCCGAGCAGGGCCTCGCCCGCCTCCGCGAGCTGCCCTCCGACGACGACGATCTCGGGGTCGACCAGGTTGCACAGGTTGGCGGCCGCGACGCCCAGGTGCTGACCGGCGTCGAACAGGACGCGCCGGCACCCGGGGTCGCCCTCCTGGGCGCGCGCGATGACGTCGCGCAGGGTGAGGGGACCACGGCTCTCGGAGAGCATGGACAGCAGGACCCCGGCGCCGACGTACATCTCGAGGCAGCCGCGGTTGCCGCACCGGCACACCGGGCCGTTCTCGTCGATCGTCACGTGCCCGATCTCGCCCGCGACGCCCGCACGGCCGTGCACGACGCGCCCGCCCAGGACGAGCCCGCCACCCACGCCGTGGGACACGCGCAGGTAGGCGACGGCGTCGTGCCCGACGGCGGCACCGAACCGGGTCTCGGCGAGCGCGCCGAGGTTGGCGTCGTTGTCCACGGTCACGGGGGCGCCGAGCTCGGCCTCCAGCATCTCGGGCACGACGACGCCGTCCCAGCCGCGCATCATCCCGACGGTCGCGATCCGGCCCGCGCGCACGTCCACCGGGGCGGGGACGCCGACGCCGACGGCGAGCAGCTCGTCCGGGGCGGCGTCGACCGACGCCACCATCTCCCCCACGAGCAGCGCGGCGCGCTGGAGCCCGGTGTCGGCGCGGTGGTCGGGGGCGAGCGGCATGCGCTGGTCGGCGAGGACGCGCATGGACGCGTCGGCGAGCGCGACGCGCATCGACCGGGTGCCGAAGTGGACGCCCGCGACGAGCCCGAGGTTGCGCGCGAGCGTGACCTGGAGCGCGCGGCGACCGCTGCGCGTGGAGGGCGAGGTGTGCAGCACGCCCGCGCCGGTGAGCTCCTTGACGATGTTGGAGACAGTGGCCGGGGACAGCCCGGTGACGCCGGCCAGCTCGATCTGCGTGAGGGAGCCACGCTGCTGGACGGCGCTCACGATCCGAGCTCGGTTGGCCTCACGCAGTGAAGTCTGCGAGCCCGGGGTCACCCGGTCAGCGCGCACGCAGGTCAGGATACCGCCGGGGCGCCCCCGTCCAGGTGGGACAGGCCGGGTCGTGGACGCTGAGCCGATCTCCTGAACGGACTGGACAGCGCTGTCACTCTAGGTGAGACTCGACAGAACCGCTGGTTGCGTGCAGGACCTGACGCGAAGATCACGATTCAGCGACGCTTGCGTTCATTTCTTGACATCAAGCCGGAACGGGTCGTTGTATGGGCAGCGGGTTCGAGGGCGCGCCGGTGCGCCCGGCCGGTGCGACGTGGTCGTCCCGCCGGTCCCCCACGACCGAAGAAGGCGTAGGGAAATCACGATGCGAATCGATCGCAGGACGAGCGCGACGGTGGCCACGGCCGCCCTCGTGGGTCTCGCACTCGCCGCGTGCAGCGGCGGTGGTTCCGGTGACGGGGGAACCGGCGACGGGGGCGCTTCGGGGGGCGGCGACGAGGTCGAGGTCTTCACCTGGTGGGCCGCGGGTTCGGAGAAGGCGGGTCTCGACGCTCTGGTCGGCGTGTTCAACGAGCAGCACCCCGACGTGGAGTTCATCAACGGCGCGGTCGCCGGCGGCGCCGGTTCGGCCGCGAAGGACCTCCTCCAGTCCCGCCTCCAGGCGCAGGACCCGCCGGACACGTTCCAGGCGCACGCCGGCGCGGAGCTCCAGGACTACATCGACGCCGCGCAGATCGAGGACGTCTCGTCGCTGTACGACGAGTTCGGCCTCACCGACGTCTTCCCGGCCGACCTCGTCGACCGCCTCAAGTCCGACGACGGCGCGATCTACTCGATCCCGTCGAACATCCACCGCGCGAACGTCGTCTGGGCCAACCCGACGGTCCTCGAGGCGAACGGCATCGACCCGGCCGCCACGTACGACGACCTCGACGCCTGGATGGCGGACCTCGACAAGCTCAAGGCCGCGGGCGTCACCCCCCTGTCGGTCGCGACGACGTGGACCCAGGTCCACCTGCTCGAGACCGTGCTCCTCGCCGACCTGGGCGCGGAGGCGTACAACGGCCTGTGGGACGGCTCGACCGACTGGTCGGGCGCCGAGGTGACGTCGGCTCTCGAGGACTTCGAGAAGCTCATGAGCTACACCAACACCGACCGTGACGGGCTCGACTGGCCCGAGGCGACCCAGATGGTGATCGACGGCAACGCCGCGTTCAACGTCATGGGCGACTGGGCCGTCGCGGCGTTCGAGGAGCAGGGCAAGACGCTCGGCACCGACTTCACCGCCGCCCCTGTCCCGGGCACCGACGGCGTGTTCGACTTCCTCGCCGACTCGTTCACCCTCCCGGTGGGCGCGCCGCACCCCGACGGCGCCAAGGCGTGGCTCGAGACCGTCGGCTCGCTCGAGGGCCAGGTCGCGTTCAACAAGGCCAAGGGCTCCATCCCGGCCCGCACCGACGCCGACCCGTCGGAGTTCTCCGAGTACCAGCAGACCGCGATCGAGTCGTTCGGCCAGGACACCATCGTGTCCTCGCTCGCGCACGGTGCCGCCGCGCCCGTCGCGACGCTCAACGCGATCTCCGACGCGACGAGCAAGTTCACGTCCGGCGGCTCCGACCTCGCGACCTTCCAGTCCGAGCTCGTCACCGCCACCGAGGGCTGAGACCCGTCCACCGGATCCGCCGCGCGTCGTCGGGAGCACCCCGACGGCGCGCGGCGGCCCCGCGCGACCGGACCCCTCCCCGGGACGCCGACGCTCGCGAGCGTCGCGTCCCACGCCCCCACGACCGGGAAGACCCACCATGCTCAAGTCACTGCGACGAGCCGGCCCAGCGCTGCTGCTGCTCGCCCCCTCGCTGATCCTCGTCGGCGTGTTCGTCTACGGCCTCATCGGCGCGAACTTCCGGACGTCGATCACGGACAACCACACCGCGGCGCAGGCCACCGGACAGAAGCCGTCCGTGGTCGTCTGGTTCGAGAACTACACCGACCTGCTCGGCAGCGAGGCGTTCCAGCACTCGCTGAAGAACCTCGTCCTCTACACCGTCGTCTTCCTCGTGGGGACGCTCGTGATGGGCTTCCTCTGGGCCTGGATGCTCGACAAGCCGGTCAAGGGCGAGGGCATCTTCCGCTCGATCTACCTGTTCCCCATGGCCGTGTCGTTCGTCGCCTCCGGTGTCGTGTGGCGCTGGCTGCTGAACTCGAACCAGGGCGAGCAGGCCAGCGGCCTCAACCGGCTGTTCCAGATCGTCGGCCTCGACTTCCTGCAGAACAACTGGTGGAACAACGTCACGTGGGGCATCACGGCCATCGCGATCCCCGCCATCTGGCAGCTCTCGGGCTACGTGATGGCGCTGTTCCTCGCCGGGTTCCGCGGCATCCCCGACGAGCTGCGCGAGGCCGCCCGCATGGACGGCGCCAGCGAGTGGAAGCTGTACCGCCACGTGCTCTTCCCGCAGCTCTCGCCCATCGCGCTGTCGGCGCTCATCATCATCGGCCACATGTCGCTCAAGGCGTTCGACCTCATCATGTCGATCTCGAAGCCCGCGAACTACCAGACCAAGGTGCCGGCCGTCGACATGTACGTGTTCAAGTCGAGCTTCGACTACGCCAACGCGGCGGCGGTCGGCTCGATCCTGCTGATCATCGTGGCCGTGGTCATCGTGCCGTACCTGATCCGCACCAACCGTCAGGAGAAGCGATGACGACCACCTCGACGCCGGCCGTCCCCGCTCCCGACGTCCTCGGCACCCCGCGCGACGCCGCGCGCCGCCGGCCCCGCGAGCGCTTCTCCGTCGGCCGCACGCTCAAGTACGCGGCGCTGATCTTCTTCCTCGTCATCGTCCTCATCCCCGTGTACGTGCTCTTCGTGACGAGCTTCAAGGGCGCGGGCGACGCCTCCCCGGCGCGCGCGTGGTCGCTCCCGCAGGTGTGGACGCTCGAGAACTGGCAGACCGCGTGGACCGCGCTGTCGCCCGCGATCTGGCGCACGGTGCAGATGGTCGTGCCGTCCGCGATCATCGCCGCGTTCCTCGGCTCGCTCAACGGGTTCGTGCTGTCGCGCTGGTCCTTCAAGGGCGCGAACGTCGTCTTCACGCTCATCCTCTTCGGGATGTTCATCCCGTACCAGGCCGTGATGATCCCGCTCAACCAGCTCGTGCTGGGCATGGGCATCCCGAGCGGCGTGCCGTCGCTGATCCTGCTGCACGTGATCTACGGCATCCCGATCACGACTCTCATCTTCCGCAACTACTACATGACCGTGCCGCACGAGCTCGTCGAGGCCGCGCGCGTCGACGGCGCCGGGATGCTGCGCACGTACTGGTCGATCATCCTGCCGATCTCGATCCCGAGCTTCGTGGTCGTGCTCATCTGGCAGTTCACCTCGGCGTGGAACGACTTCCTCTTCGCCGTGTTCTTCTCCTCCAGCCAGAACGGCCCCGTGACCCTCGCGCTGAACAACCTCGCGAACGGCGCGCTGCTGCAGAACTACGGCGTCTCCATGGCCGGCGCGCTCTTCGCGTCGCTGCCGACGCTGCTCGTGTACATCGTCCTCGGCAAGTACTTCGTCGGCGGCCTCATGTCCGGCTCGGTCAAGGGCTGACCTCCGGTCGGACCGAGCGCGCGGGGGGCGGGCGGGACCTGGACGTACCAGGTCCCGCCCGCCCCTCCGTCGTCCCACCGGCCACGGCACGACCACCGACCGGGCGAAGTCCGCGGCGCTCCCTTCACTCCCGGGAGAACGGCGCCTATACTCCAACTCGACAGCGCTGTCAGGTGGCCTTGCGCCACAGCGTGCGCCGTCGCACCACCCCGAGAGGACGCACTGCGTGAGCACCCCCCACCC
>NZ_LUAZ01000032.1:0-51044 GCF_001647255.1 Cellulosimicrobium sp. I38E | reverse complement strand
CGCGCTCGACCCGCCGAGGTATGCGGCGAGCGCGACGACGAGGCCGAGGACCCCCACGGTGCGCAGCGTGAGGCGCAGGTACCCCACGGCCTGGTCGAACACGACCTCGGCCGCGTCGAGCCGCAGGACCTGCCCGGAGAGCGCACCGAGGTAGAGGCCGCGCGCGACCGCGAGCCCGACGCCGAGCCCGACCATCGCCCCTGTCAGCGCGAGCCCGGCGACGACGAGCGCACGCGACCGACGGTTCGCGACGAGGACCCCGGCAGCGAGCAGGCCGAGCACGACCCACGGCAGCCACGTCGTGAGCGTCACGATCTGCGCGTACCGGTTCTGAAGCATGACGAGCTCCGCGGACTGCGCGATGGTGAACGTCGCGTCGACGGACGGGATGCGGGCGGCGACGTCCAGCCCGCGGTCGACGAGCCGCTCCTTGAGCAGGTCGATCAGACCGGAGAGCTGGATGCTGAGGCGGCCGTCGTCGACCTGGAGGATGTCGCCGTCCTCGCCGCGCATGACGGCGACGAGCTGCTGGTGCGCCACGCGGTTCGCCTGGAGCCAGGCGCCCTCGAAGGCGTCGCTCTCGACGAGCCGGGTCGCGGTCTCGTGCACCAGGGACTCGACGCCGCTCTGGAGGGGTGCCTCGAGCGCAGCGAGCGCCTGGGTGGCGCGCGGCGGGACGTCCCGCTCCTCCAGCCCTCCGACGAGGTCGTCGACGAGCGCCCCGACGTCGATGCGGGACATGACCTCCTCGGTGAGCCGTCCCGCGACGGCGGACTGCACGACCGGGTCCGCGGCGAGCGGACCGACCGTCGCGACGTAGCGGTCGGTGTCCGTCAGCTCCCGCTGCGCCCACGCCGAGACCGCGCCCAACGGGGCCAGGAGCGCCCCCAGCGTGATGAGCACCGCGCACGCCACGGCCCGCAGGCGGCGCCGCGGACGGCGGACGGCGGACGGCGGCTCCCCGCTCGCCCCGGTTCCCGTCCCGGCCCCGCCGCCCACCGCCGTCGGCCGCTCCGCGAGCCGTCGCCGCAGCTCGGCGTTCTCCCGCTCGAGCGCGGCGAGCCGTGCGGCGACGTCGCCGGTCTTGCCGCCCGTCGTCTCGCCGGTGCCCGGTCCGATGCCCGGTCCGGTTCCCGCCGCCTCGCCGGCGCCGGTCCCGGTGCCGGTCGTGCGCTCGCCCTCGTCCGCCATCACGGGGTCCTCAGGCGAGCGCCCGGGCCTTGAGGCGCGCGAACTCGTCGGCGTCGATCGTCCCGGCGTCGTACAGCGCCTTCGCGTCCGCGATCTCGCTCGCCGGTGAGCGGCCGGTGCTCGCGGTCGCCCGGACGTAGTCGTCCATGACCTGGCGCCGCGCGCGGTCCTCCTCGGCGTGGCGCTCGGCCATGCCGCCCCCGCGGGCGATCACGTAGATCAGCGCCGAGAGGTAGGGCACGAAGATCAGCGCGATGATCCACAGCGCCTTCCACCAGCCGCTGAGCGCCTTGTCGCGGAACAGGTCGGCGACGATCTGGAACAGCACGACGAGGTACGCGATGAAGAAGAACCACCACACCATGAGCCAGAACCAGTCCCAGAAGCCGTCCATCGAGCACCCCTCCTGTCGGGTCACGGACGTCCCGTGACGGTCCCACTGTGGGTCGTCCGCCCGTCCGCGTGCTCACCCGCCGGGGGTAGTCGCCGGCCTGCCGGCCCCGGGGCACCCGCGCCGGGTGATCCGCGCCTCCCCGCGCGCCCGCATCCTGGTCCGACGTGGGCGAGCCAGGAGAGGCGCATGGACGGCACGACGATGGTCGAGGTGACGGTGCTGGGACCTCTGTCGCTCCCCGCGGCCGACCTGGCCGAGCTGGGCGTGCACCGGACGGCGGAGTGCACGCTGCTCGAGGCGACCGTGCGCGACCAGGCCGCGCTGTACGGGCTGCTCCAGCGCCTCGCCGCGCTCGGCCTCGACCTGCTCGAGCTGCGCACCGCGACGCCGGGGCAGCGGGCCGACATCGAGGTCGTCGTCCGCGGGCCCGTGGGCGCGCTGGTGCAGGAGATGCTGCGCGACGTCGGCCGCGCTCTCCCGGGGTCGCTCACGTCCTACCGGCTCCGGGACACCGACCTGGCCGACCTGCTCGCCGTGGCCTCCGGCCTGCGCGAACCCGCCTCCGGCGACGACCCGCCGTCCATCGCTCCCCCGGAGCCGCCCGCCACGCCGGGGCGGCGCGCGTCCGACGCGATGGACGTGCGGATCGCGCAGCTGCGCCAGCTCGCCGCGCTGCGCGACCAGGGCGTCCTCACGGACGCCGAGCTCACGGAGCAGAAGGCGCACATCCTGGGGACGTGACGGGCCAGGGACCGCCCGCCGTTACATCGTCCCAACATTCGAGACATCCGGGGTCGCGCTAGGGCCAACTGATGCACTAGCGCATAGTGCCAAGCACATCACGACGCGCTTGCTCGTGTGTCAGACCCAGGAGGACTCATGGCCATCTCACGCCGCTCGTCGATCACCATCTCGCTCGTCGCGGCGGCAGGGATCCTGGCGGGCTGTGCGGGCGGGAGCGACCCGTCCGGCGGCGGGGACGACGCCGCGCCGAAGATCTCGTTCCTCTACTCCCCCTACGCGGACTACGCGCCGTTCTTCCTCGCGGAGGACAAGGGGTACTTCGAGGAGGCGGGCGTCGACGTCGAGCTCCTCGCCAAGGGCGGGACGTCCGGCGAGACCTACCAGCTCGTCAGCACGAACAACGTCACGGCCGGCGGCGCGACGTGGGGCGCGGGCCTGTTCAACGCCACCGAGGCCGGCGCGTCGCTCTCGGTGATCGCGAGCGTCTCGCGCGTGCCGGAGAGCGGGCCGAACCCGGCACCGTTCGTCGTCGCGGCCGACTCCGGCATCACGTCGATCGAGCAGGTCGCCGGCAGCCGCGTCGGCATCCCCGGCGACGGCGGTTTCGGCATCTACTCGGTGGCCAAGGCGCTGGAGGCCGGCGGCCTCACGCTCGACGACGTCGAGCTCGTCAACGTCGGCCCGCCCGAGACGGGTCCCGCGCTCGTGGGCGGCTCCGTCGACGCCGCCTGGTCGATCGAGCCCATCTCGTCGTCGCTGGAGAGCGAGGGCATCGCGTCCGAGATCCTCCCGATCGACTACCACGCGGGCACCGAGCTCGGCGCACTGGTGTTCAGCACCGAGTACGTCGACGAGCACCCCGACGCGGTCGTCGCGTTCACGGCCGCGTACCTGCGCGCCGCCGCGGAGCTCGAGGCGGGCGGCTGGGACGACCCGGCGAACCAGGAGATCATCGCGCGGTACACCGAGCTGCCGGTCGAGACGCTCACGTCGCTCGCGCTCACGGAGCAGGACCCGACGGGCGAGATCGACTGGGAGGACGTGCACGCCCAGGAGCAGTTCTTCCGCGACCGCGGCACGCTCGAGTACGAGGGCGAGGCGGACGTCGAGAGCATCTTCCGCGCCGACCTCCTCGAGCAGGCGCGCGAGCGGGCCGCGGAGCTCGGCTCGTGACGGCCGTCTCCGTCGAGGGCCTCTGGAAGGGGTTCCACGACCGTCGCCGGGACGACGTGCTCGTCGCGCTCCAGGACGTGTCGCTCACCATCGAGGACAACGAGTTCGTCTGCGTGCTCGGCCCCTCCGGGTGCGGCAAGAGCACGCTCCTGCGCATCCTCGCAGGCCTGGAGGAGGCCGACCGCGGGACGGTGACCATGGCGGCGCGACCGTCCGTCGTCTTCCAGGACCACGGCGTGCTGCCGTGGCTCACGGTCGAGCAGAACGTCGAGTACCCGCTGCGCCTGCGCGGCGTGCGGCGTTCGGCCCGGCGCGAGCGCGTCGCTCCCCTGCTGGACATGGTGGGCCTCACGGAGTTCCGGGGCTTCTACCCGCACCAGCTCTCGGGCGGCATGCGGCAGCGCACGTCGGTCGCGCGGGCGCTGGCCGACGACGGCGCGACCCTCCTCATGGACGAGCCGTTCGGCGCGCTCGACGAGCAGACGCGCGTCGTGCTCCAGCAGGAGCTGTTGAAGATCTGGTCGCAGACCTCGCGGTCGGTGCTCTTCATCACGCACAGCGTCGACGAGGCGCTCGTGCTCGCGGACCGCGTCGTCGTCATGTCGGCCCGGCCCGGGCGCATCCTCGCCGACGTGCGGGTCCCGTTCGACCGCCCGCGCGACATCCTCGAGCTGCGCCGCGACCCGCGCCACGGCGAGATCACGTACGAGCTGTGGCGGCTGCTGCGGGACGCGGAGGCGCAGGACGCCGCGACGCACGACGCGGCGGGAGCGGACGAGCGCTCCGCCGACGCCCGGGAGGCGGCTGCATGACGATCCCCACGGACGAGCGCGCCCCCGTCCGCCCGGGCGGCCACGCCGCGCCGGGCGGCGCCCCGGACGGGCCCCGCGACGCCGACGACCGCACGACCGAGATCACGCGCGAGCTGACCGAGAAGCTGCGCCGCAAGCGGACGGGCCGCGTCGTGCGGATCGTCGGGCCGTTCACGCCGCTCCTGCTCCTCGCCGTGTGGGAGCTCGCGAGCCGGACGAACGTGCTCGACGCGCGGTTCTTCCCGCCGCCCTCGTCGATCGCCGAGACCTTCGCGCAGCTCGTCGGGAGCGGCGAGCTCTTCGAGCACGCGGGCATCACGCTCACGCGCATCGCGATCGGGTTCGTGCTCGGCGCCGTGCCCGGGCTGGTGCTGGGGATCGCGCTCGGGTCGGTCACGACCCTGCGCACGCTCCTCGGGCCGATCTTCGCGAGCCTGCTGCCCGTGCCCAAGGTCGCGATCTTCCCGCTGCTGCTCCTCGTGTTCGGCCTCGGCGAGGCGAGCAAGTACGTGATCGTCGCGATCGGCGTGTTCTTCTACGTCTTCTACAACGCGATGGGCGGCGTGCTCCAGACGCCGCAGATCTACTTCGACGTGGCGACCGCCAACGGCGCGGGCCGGCTCCAGCGCTGGCGCACGGTCGCGCTGCCCGCCGCGCTGCCGAGCATCTTCACCGGGCTCAAGCTCGCCGTGGGCGGCGCGTTCGTCATCATCGCGGCCTCGGAGTTCGTCGGGTCGCGCAACGGCCTGGGCTACCTCATCTGGAGCTCGTGGACGACGTTCGCCGTCGCGAAGATGTACGTGGGCATCGTCACCATCTCCGTGCTGGGCTACCTCTCCACGACCCTGGTCGCGGTGCTCGAACGACGTCTCGTGCCCTGGTCCCGTCAGTAGGAGGCAGCATGAACCGATCCCACCACGACCCGTCCCGCGCGCCCGGGGCCGTCGCATGAGCGTCGTCCCGGCCGCGGACCGGATCTACCACGAGCTGCGGCGCCGGATCATCTTCACCGAGCTGCGCCCCGGCGAGGAGATCGACGTCACCGAGACGGCGTCCGAGTTCGGGACGTCGCGCACCCCGGTGCGCGACGCGCTGCACCGCCTCGACCACGACGGCCTCGTGGACGTGCGACCGCGCGCCCTGTGCCGCGTCGCCCCGGTGACCCTCAAGACGCTCGTCGACGTGCTCGACGTGCGCGAGGCGACGGGACCGATGGCGACGCGCCTCGCGGCCGCCCACGCGAGCCCGGCCGAGGTCGACGAGCTCGCGGCCATCGCCGAGGGCACGTACCCGCAGGCGCAGGACGCGCAGTCGATCCTGTCGGCGTCACACCTGTTCCACTGCCGGGTCGCGAAGTACTCGCGCAACCCCCGGCTGCACGCGATCACCGAGCTCGCGCTCGAGGACCTGGAGCGGGCGTTCCGGCTCTGCGGACGCCAGCCCCTGGAGCCCGGGCCGCCGCTCGACGACCACCGGCACCTCATCGAGGCGCTTCGCGCGGGCGACGGCGAGCGCGCCGCCCGGCTCGAGCTCGAGCACATCCGCCGCGGCCGCAGCGTCGTCATGGGCCTCGCGATCGACTCCGGGGCGTTCTTCGGCGACGACTGAGCGCCTGCCTGTACCACCCGCACGACCCGACCTGCCCGACCACCCGAGAGGACCGCCGTGCCCGCCACCCCCACCGTGCGCGTCGACGCCGCGGACGCCCGTGCCCGGGCCCGCGCGGCGCTCGCCGCCCACGACCCCGCCGACGCCGACCTCGCGGCCCGCGCCGTCGTGGCGGGGGACGCGTCGGGGTGGCCGGAGTTCGGCCTCGCGCTCCTCGTCCGCGAGCTGCGGGACGCGCGCGAGCGGACGACGACGGGGCGGGCCGGCTCCGCGGCGCCGTCCGCCGTCGTGACTGGGGCGACCGCGACGCTGGACGCGTACGACCTCCCCGGGCCGGTCGCGCTCGCCGCGGCGGTCCGCCGGGCGGCGGGGCTCGCGCACGCGCTCGGCGTCGGCGTGGTCGCCGTGCGCCACGCGGGCGGGACGGGGCGCGTCGGCGCGTACGTCCGCGCGCTCGCCGAGGACGGGCTGGTCGGGGTCGCGCTCGCCCAGTCCCCCGCGACCGTCGCCCCGTACGGCGGGACCGCCCCCGTGGTCGGCACGAACCCGCTCGCCGTGGCGGTGCCGCGGGCCGGGCAGGGACGTGCGCTCGTCGTGGACGCCGCGACGAGCTCCGTCACGCTCGCCGACGCGCGGCGCCGCGCCCGGGAGGGCGCTCCCCTGCCCGACGGCGCGGCGCTCGGTCGCGACGGCGAGCCTACCCGGGACGCGGGCGACGTCGGTGCGCTGCTCCCGGCCGCTCTGCTCGGGTCCCTGCTCGGCCTCACGGTGGAGGCGCTCGCCGGGCTGCTCACCGGCGCACGAGGCGACGCCGTGGGACGCGGGCTCTGGGTGCTCGCGCTCGACCCCCGCGCGTTCGGCGCCGAGGACCTCGCCGATCGGGCCGACCGCCTCGGCGACGACTGGACGCGTGCCGGGGGCCGGGTCCCGGGCGCCCGGCCGGACGCGGAGGTGTTCGACGTCGACCGCGACGTCTGGGACGCACTGGCCCCGGCGACGGGAGGCGCGCCGTGACGCTCCGGCTCACCGTCAGCCCCGCCGACGACCTGCTCGACGTCCCCCGCCGCATCGAGGTGAGCGGCGCCGCACCGGGCGCGCTCGTCACGGTCAGCGCGACGACGGACCGCGCCGGGACCGCGTGGTCCGCCCGCGCGACCTACCGCGCGGACCGGGCCGGCACCGTCCGGCTCGACCGTGACCCGCCGATGTCCGGCGACTACGGGCGCGTCGACGGGATGGCGCTCCTCACGTCGCAGCGGCCCGACGCGACGCCCGGCACGACGCCAGACACGGTGCCCGGCCGGCCGCCCACGACCGACGTCGAGCGCCCGCTGCGCACGCGCCTCGAGGCGTGGGACGAGTCCGACGCCACGCAGCGCGCGACGGCCGACCTCGTGCAGCGCTGGACCGGACCCGGGGTGCGACGCCGCGACGTCCGCGAGGACGGTCTCGTCGGCACGCTCTTCGTGCCGCCGGGCGACGGCCCGCACCCGACGATCGTCGTGCTCAACGGCTCCGGCGGCGGCATCAACGAGCAGCGCGGCGCGCTCTACGCGTCGCGCGGCGTGCAGGCGCTCGCGCTCGGCTACTTCGGCGTGCCCGGGTTGCCCGACCACATCACCCGGACGCCGCTGGAGTACTTCGAGACCGCGCTGCGCCACGTGCACCGCGAGCTCGCGCCGCGCGCCGGCGTCGTCGTGGTGAGCGGCCAGTCGCGGGGCGGCGAGCTCGCGCTCCTGCTGGGCGCCACCTACCCCGGCCTGGTGGGCGCCGTCGTCGCCTACGTGCCCGGGGCCCACGTGCACGGCGCCCAGGGCGCCGCGGACCCCGCGCAGGGGTGGGACTCCCCCACGTGGACGCTCGTCGGCGACCCGCTCCCGCACCTGTGGCAGGACAATCCCGGCGTGACGTGGCAGCCGTGGACGGGCGGGCCGCCCCCGGACCGGTACCGCGACGTCTACGTCGACGGCCTGCGCGACCGAGGATTCGCCGCCGCGTCGCGCATCCCCGTCGAGCGCATCGCGGGCCCCGTCGCGTGCGTCTCCGGGATGGCCGACGGCCTGTGGCCCTCGAGCATGTACGCGCGCCAGGTCGTCGAGACGCTGCGCGCCGCGGACCACGCGCACGAGACGCTGCTGCTCGACTACCCCGACGCGGGCCACTCGATCGCCCTGCCGCACCTCCCCGTCGCGCAGGGCCCGACCCGCCACCCCGTCTCCGGCATCGAGCTGTCGGCCGGCGGGACCCCCGCGGGCAACGCGTTCGCCGACGCCGACTCGTTCGCGCAGGTGTGCGCGTTCGTGGAGCGCGCGACGCGCGTGCCTGACCTGCGGCCCTGACCTTGTCCCGACCTGTGACCCGACCCGTGACCCGACCCATCGACGAGAGGACCGACATGTCCGCAGTGAGCGCCGAGTACCGCCAGGAGTGGGAGCGGTGGCACCGCGCCCGGATCGACGAGCTGACGAGCCCGTACGGGTGGATGTCCATGGTCAGCCAGGACTGGCTGACGGGCGCCGAGCCGCTGCAGGTCGAGGGCGTGCCCGGCACCTGGTCGGTCCAGGACGACGAGGTCGTGTACACGCCCGACGGCAGCGGGGAGACCGTCACGCTCGACGGCGCACCCGTGACGGTGCCGACGCCCGTGTCGACCGGCCACAAGTACTCCCTCGTGCCCGCGTTCTACGGCGACCTGCGCGTCGAGACGATCCGCCGCACCGACGCGACCGGCCGCCAGATCTTCGGCGTGCGCGTCCGCGACCCGCGCGAGGCGGCCGGCAAGCGCCTCGACGACATCGACACGTTCCCGCTCGACGAGCGCTGGGTCCTGCCCGCGCGGTTCACGCGGACGGCCGAGCAGGCGTCGGACTACCCGACGGTGGAGCGCGGCGTCTTCGAGGAGCAGCGCGTGATCGGCGAGGTCTCCTTCACCCTCGACGGTGTCGAGCACAGGCTCGCCGTCGCGGGCCGCCCCGACGACGACACCGGCATCGAGCGCGGCAACGCCCACTTCACGGACACGACGAGCGGCACCGAGACCTACGGGAACGGGAGGCTCGTGCGGGTCCCGGACATCGAGACCGACGGCGACACGGTGGTCGACTTCAACCGAGCGTTCTCGTTCCCGTGCGCGTTCACCAACTTCGTCACGTGCCCGCTGGCGCCGCCGCAGAACCGCCTCCCGGTGCCCGTGACCGCCGGCGAGAAGAAGCCGCCGCTGCGGATCGACCGGATCCAGACGTTCGCGCAGGCCTCCTGACCGGCTGCACGGCGCGCAGCCACGGCGGGCGACCCGGCGGACCGGGTCGCCCGCCGTCGTCGTGCACCGGTGCCGCGACACGCGGTCGACACATCCCTTGACACTCGGAAAGCGCCTTCCCTACGCTGCGAGGGTCGCGCACACGGACGTGCAGCTCGAGCCGGACGGGAGAGCCAGGACGCGGCGGCCGAGGGCCGCCACCGACCGTGCGCGCGGCCCGTGCGGACCCCGGCGCAACGACGCGGCCGAGGGGAACCGGCGGAGTGCAGGAACCCGACCCGGCGACGGACGGCCGGCGGGTCGGAGACATGACAGCGCTCACCCATGTCGTGCGAGCACCATCCGACGAAACGGAGCAGACGATGACGTCTACGCATTCGAGCCGACGAGGGAGAGCGGCGATCGCCCTCTCCCTCGCGGCCGTCCTGGGAGGAACCCTCCTCGGACCACCGGCGGCCGCGGAGGAGGCCGCGGACGGGTTCAGCGAGGTCCTCAGCTTCGAGGCCTACCAGCGCACCGCCCTGAACGGCCAGGACGGCTGGTCCGCCTCGTCGGCCGCCCGGGTCGTCGCCGACCCGCTCAACGGCAACAACCAGGTGCTCGAGATGGTCGGAGGCACCCAGCGTGCCCACCGCGCGGTCCCCGGGATCGCGGACGGCACGACCGGGACCGTGTTCTTCCGCTTCATGCGGACGGGGAGCGTCGACACGTCGTTCGGGATCACCGACCTCGACGCGCCGTCCGACTACGCGCACAGTCGCGCGTACGTGAACAACCAGAACAACGACGTCATGCTCGTGCGCGACGGCGGCGCCTTCAAGCCGGCCGGCGTCTGGTCGCGCGACACGTGGCAGTGCGTCTGGATCGTCGCCGACAACGCGACGGACAAGGTCAGCGTGTACAGCCAGGGCGGCCCGTACGAGGAGATCACCCGGCTCCCCGAGGGCACGGAGCAGCAGTTCGGCTTCCGCCAGGGCGTGACCTCGGCGCTCGACCGGTTCTTCTGGATCAACGGCGCCAGCAGCGCGGGCCGCCTCATGCTCGACGACGTCGCGGTCGACACGGCCGGGCAGAACCTCGCGATCCCGACGGGCAACCCGGCCGACTGCGCCGCAGGCGGCACGACGCCCGACGAGCCGCTGCTCAACCCGCTGCCCGACCCGACGCCGTCGACCCTCGGCATCGAGGTGACGGAGCTCGCCCAGCTCCCGGCGTCGCAGACGACCCCGGCGACGCAGGACCCGCGCCTCGTGCGCCACAACCGCATCACGCACCTCGACGAGATCCCCGACGGCTCGGGCCGCCTCATGGTGCCGGACAACAACGCGGTCCTCTACACCGTCGACAAGGACACGGGCGCGTACGTGCCGTACCTGGACGTGCGCCAGCGGTTCCTCGACAACTTCCACAACAGCGCGGGTCTCGGCACCGGCCTCGGCTCCGCCGAGTTCCACCCCGACTTCGCCGAGAACGGCCTGTTCTACACGGTGCACACCGAGGGCGGCACGGCGCTGACGGAGGACACCCCGGACTACCCCGCGTACGGCAACACCCAGTTCCACAGCGTCGTCACCGAGTGGAGGGCGACCGACCCGTCGGCCGAGGTCTTCGAGGGCACGAGCCGCGAGGTGCTGCGCGTGCCGTTCGCCGGCCGTGTGCACACGGTGCAGCAGATCGCGTTCAACCCCACGGTGACCGAGGGTGACGCCGACTACGGCAACCTCTACGTCCTCGTGGGCGACGGCGGCAACGGCGTCGGCAACGGCAACCCGCAGGACCTCGCGACGCCGCAGGGCAAGGTCTTCCGCATCGACCCGCTGGGCACGAACGCGGCGAACGGCCGGTACGGCATCCCGGCGGACAACCCGTTCGTCGGCACGCCGGGCGCGCTGCCGGAGATCTACGCGGTCGGCCTGCGCGACCCGCACCGCATCAGCTGGGACCCCGAGGGCGACCACACGATGTACCTGGGGCACATCGGCGAGTGGCAGGTCGAGTCGGTCTACGCCGTCGAGCCGGGCGACAACTTCGGCTGGTCCGTGCGCGAGGGGTCGTTCCTCGCCGACAACCGCCAGATCTACCCGCTGCCCGCGAACGACGCGGAGAACGGGTTCACGTACCCCGTGGCCGCGTACGACCACAACCGCGACCCCGGTCAGACCGGCGACGCGGGCGTCGCGCTCAACGGCGGGTTCGTCTACCGCGGCGACATCCCTGAGCTGCGCGGGCGCTACCTCTTCACCGACCTCGTGCGCGGCTGGGTGCTCGCCACCGAGCAGGACGAGATGGTGCGCAACGACGGCGACCTCGCGGACCTGGCCGAGATCGAGCACCTGCGGGTGTTCGCCGACGGGGAGGAGACCACGTTCCAGGAGCTCGTCGGCGACCAGCGGGTCGACCTGCGGTTCGGGTCGGACGCCGACGGCGAGCTGTACCTCATCTCGAAGGCCAACGGGAAGATCTGGCAGGTCACCGGCGCGCGGCGCGTCGGGGCGTCCTCGCCCGTCGTGCTCCCCGAGCTCGCCGGGAACGTCGCGGCGCACTACGACTTCGACCACCCGGTCGCGGGCTCCACGACGTGGGAGGCCGACCAGGGCTGGTCCGGCACGAACATCCAGCTCGTCAACGGCGGCGTGGAGATGCGCGTGGCCGACCGGGCCTACCCCGGTGCGGGCGAGGCGCTCCAGACGCAGCAGATGAGCCCGCTCACGGCGTCGAACGACGACTGGAAGGCCGGCGTCTACGACCCCGCGGGCGTGGACTCGCTGGGCGCCTTCGCGGGCGCGGACGAGATCTCGGTCATGGGCTGGTTCAAGCCGACCGGAGAGCACCCTGCCCTCAACTCGGGCACGGCGAACCCCGACGACCGCTACAACGCGATCGGTCTCGCGGGCGTGCTCACCGGGACCTCGGACGGCCACGCGGTGCGCGCGCTGCTCGAGGTCATCACGGTCGGGAACGAGCTCAAGCTCGTCGCGCTCGGCCGCCGGGTCGACGGCGCGGGGTCCTGGACGTTCGCAGCTGACCTGCCGTGGGACCAGATCCTCGAGCGCAATCGCTGGGTCCACCTCGCCGCGACCTTCGACTTCGCGGGCGGCGAGATGAAGCTCTACATGAACGGCGAGGAGCTCGAGGGCCGGTACACGGCCCCGAACCCCTGGGGCGCCGGGGCCACGTCCCCGACCGACCCCGCGGGGCTCAAGATCGGCGGCAGCTATCCGCAGGACACGCGGGAGGCCAACCCGTTCCACGGCCGCATGGACGACCTCATGTTCCTCGACGTCGTCCCGACGCCGGAGCAGGTCGCGGCGCAGTACGCCCGGTTCGGCGCCCAGCCGGTCGAGCCCCCTGCCCCGCCGTCGTGCGCGCCGGCGGGCGAGCCGATCACGGACGTCCTGGCGGCCGAGCACTGGGCGCCGCGGACGCCGGCCAAGTGGCAGTTCCCCGGCGACGCGGTCGTCCTCGCCCAGGCGGGCGACAACCCGAACGACGGCATCCGCCGCCCGTTCGAGTACGCCGTCCTCACCGAGGGTCCCGAGCTCGGCTCGTTCGCGCTCGACGCCGAGGTCAGGCTCGACGCCCCGGCGTCGGTGAACAACCGGGACGTGATCGTGGTGTTCGGCTGGCAGTCGGACACGGAGTACTACTACGCCCACCTGTCGCAGGACAACACGATCTACGCCCACAACGGCATCTTCAAGGTGGACGGCAAGGACCGGGAGCGGATCGACGACCAGTGGGACGGCGCGGTCGGCGCCCCGCCGGCGGTCACGGACGAGGAGTGGCACGACGTGCGCGTCGTGCGCTGCGCGGACAGCGGCGACATCGCCGTGTACCTCGACGGGCTCGACACCCCGCTCCTCACGGCGAACGACACGACGTTCACCGAGGGGCGCGTCGGCTTCGGCTCGTTCGACAACACCGGGAGCCTGCGCGGCCTCGTCGTCACGCCGGCCGCCGAGCCGGCCGGGGTCGAGCTCGACGTGACGGTCTCCCCGCGGTGCCTCGCGGGCAAGGCGTACCTCGCCGTCGCGGCGACGAACGCGTCCGACGGCCCGGCGGACGTGACGCTCACGACGGCGTTCGGGTCGCGGACGGTCGCGGACGTCCAGCCCGGCAAGGCCGCCTACCAGTCGTTCGCGACGCGCGCCACGACGGTCGACGCCGGCGAGGTCACGGTCTCCGCGACCGCGACGGTCGACGGCGAGGAGGTGACGAGCGAGGTCGTGGTCGAGCACGACGCGCACACGTGCGGGTGACCCCCCGCGCATGAGCGCCACTTCCTGACCGCGTGAGCCGCCCCGGCACCGCGACGGCTGCGTCCGACCAGCCGGCGGGTCCGGGGCGGCTCGTGCGTCCGGCCCCGCGGTGCTGCGGGAGCAACGACGCGAGACCGCGGTCAGGTGGCGGCGAGGACCGCCGCACCGCGCCGGAGGGCGAGCACGACCGCGCCGGCGACGAAGTAGTCCTCGTCGACCTCCTGCCGCGCCTCCCGGACCGCGCTGCGCAGGTCCTCCGCACGGGCGGCCAGGGCGCGCAGCGCCTCCTCCTCGGCGGGCTCGGTGCCGACAGAGCGCAGGGCGGCCGCGTAGGCGTCGAGCGCACGGGCCGCGAGCGGGCGCAGGCGGGCTCCCAGCGCCAGGTCGTCGCGCCCCTCGCGCTCCCATTCGACGAGGAGCCGGACGAGCGACCCCACGACGTCCGCGGACACCTCCAGCTCCTGCGCGCGCCGCACCTGGGAGACCGCCCAGTCCCGGTGCCGGCGCAGCCGGATGTTCGCCCGCGCGGCCTCGCGCGTGCGCGAGACGGCGTCGCGCGCACGCGCGAGCGTCGGCTCCACCTCGCGGCGGCGTTCCTCCCACTCCTCCGCGGACGGCGGTCGCTCCCCGTCGAGCCCGTTCGCGAGCGCCTCGACCTGGTCGACGAGCGTGTCGCGCAGCCCGTCGAGCGCCTCCTCGGTCGGCGTGAGCGGCAGCGGCGGGACCAGGAGGTTGATCCCGACGCCGATGGCCGCGCCCACGACGACGAGCCCGGCGTACGCGCCGACGAACTCGACCTTGGCCGCGTTGCCGATGATGAGGACGAACAGCGCAGACGTCACCGCCCACGTGCCCATCTCGCCGAAGCGGCGCCAGCCCGAGCACAGGAGCGCGAGCCCGACGACGAGCGCGACCGACAGCGCGCTCGGGGAGAGGACGAGGTCGACGCCGCGCGCGATAACCGCACCGACGAGGATCGCGAGGATCGCCTGGGTGGACTCGCGGACCGAGCGGGCGAGCGTGCTCGTCGTCGCGACGACGGCGCCCAGCGGCGCGTAGTAGGGGTAGTCGGAGAACGGCTCGGGCGCGAGCACGCCGACGAACCACGCGACGGCGGCGGCGACCGCGCCCTTGACCGCGAGCGACCACCGGGGGTGGCGCACCCACTGCCGCTGCGCGGCCGCCACGACGCGACGTGCCCGCGCACCGGCCTCGACCGCCCGCCCGCCGCGACGGCTCCCGCCCGCGGCGCTGTCCTCGCTCACCACGGGAACGAGGGTGCCGCGCACCCCCGGTGCCCGCACGCCCACCGGGGCCGCACGCGCCGGAGAACCGGCTCGGCGTGTGAGCGGGCGGAGCCGGTGCTTCACTGGCGGCGTCGGTGCAGCCAGCCGCCGACGCCGTCGAGCACCACGGTGGCGTCGCGCACCCCTGCCGTCCCCCGTGGCTCCCACGAGGAGGCAGATGATGGTCCGCCGACGCGGCGCGACAGCCGCAGGAACGAGCTTGGTGGTGGCCGCCCTGGCCCTGACGGGCTGCGCCCAGGGCACGGGTGACGACGGCGCGGACGCCGACTTCTCGGCCGACGAGGCGCCGTCCGGCGAGCTCTCGATCATGGGGTTCGGCACCGGCGACGAGATCGGCGAGGTCCGGTACGACCGCGCCGTGCAGGACCTCGAGGGCGTCGACGTGCGCCTGTCCGAGGGGGAGCTCGACATCCAGGCCTTCCTCTCGGCCGTGGCGTCGGGCAACCCGCCCGACCTCGTCTACGCCAACCGCGACCAGATCGGGACGTTCGCGTCGCGCGACGCGATCCTCCCGCTCGACGAGTGCGTCGACGCCGAGAGCGTCGACATGGACGCGTTCGTCGACACGGCCGTCGAGCAGGTGACGTTCGACGGCAGCGTCTACGGCATCCCCGAGTTCAACCAGGTCCAGGTGACGATGGCGAACGCGGACCTGCTGTCGGCGGCCGGCCTCACGATCGAGGACGTGAACGGCTCCGACCGTGACGCGGTCACCGCGGCGAACGAGGCGCTGATGCGTACCGACGGAGGGACCCTGAGCGTCATCGGGTTCGACTCCAAGCTGCCGGAGTTCCTCCCGCTGTGGGCCAAGTCGGTCGGCGCGGACCTGCTGTCCGAGGACGGCCGGACGGCGCAGCTCGACGCGCCCGAGGTCGTCGAGTCGCTCGAGTGGGCGGTCGGCATCTACGACGCGCAGGGCGGGTTCCCGGCGGTCAAGACGTACCGCGACTCGGCCGACTTCTTCGGCGCCGGCAACCAGTTCGCGACGGGCGTGCTCGGCGCGATGCCGATGGAGCAGTGGTACATCAACGTGCTCAACGAGTCGTCGCCCGACGCACCCATGGCCTTCGACGCCGTGCGCACGCCCGACGGCGACGCGATCGCCTTCGCGTCGGGCTCGGCCTGGGCCGTGCCGCGCGGGAGCGAGAACCCTGCCGCGGCGTGCCGCTTCGCGCGCCTGATGACCGAGACGGACGCGTGGGTGCAGGCGGCGCAGGCGCGCGCGGACGCGCGTGCGCAGGACGGCCTCGTGTTCACGGGCGTCCTCACCGGCAACGAGGACGCGGACGAGCAGATCCGCGACGACCTCGTCCCCGACGACGCGCCGCAGCCGTGGAAGGACGCGATCGACGCCATGTACGAGGCGAACGACGCGACGTTCGCGCTGCCCGCCAACCCCGCGGACAACGAGTTCGAGACCGCGTGGCAGGACGCCGTGAACCGCGTGCTCAACGGTCAGCAGGAGCCGGCGGACGCCCTCGCGCAGGCCCAGGACGAGGCCCAGAAGGCGCTCGACGACGCCTGGGCGCAGTGGGACGAGGAGGGCTGAGGTGGCGGCAGCGGACGTCGTACCGAGCCTGCCGACCCCACCACCGGCCGCGGGCGGGCCGCGCACGGCGCCGTCCGGGCGCCGGCGCGGGCGGCCGAGCCCGTCCGAGCGCCGTGAGCGCAACGCGGCGCTGCGCTTCATCAGCCCGTGGATCGTGGGGTTCCTCGTCTTCACGGCGTGGCCCATCGTGTACAGCGCCTACCTGTCGTTCACGGACTACGACGTCATCAACGACCCGACGTTCGTCGGGCTGGACAACTACCGCGAGATGGCGCAGGACCCGAAGGTCGCGCTCTCGCTGTGGAACACGCTCGTGTACACGGTCGTCCAGGTGCCGCTGTACACGGTCGTCGGGCTCGCGCTCGCCCTGCTGCTCAACCAGGCGGGCCGGTCGGCGGGGTTCTTCCGCACGGCGTTCTTCATCCCGAAGATGACGCCGCCGGTCGCCGTCGGTGTGCTGCTCCTGCTGCTGTTCAACGGCCAGTACGGCGTCGTCAACCAGGTCCTGTCGTGGTTCGGCATCCAAGGCCCGTCGTGGACGACCGACCAGGCCTGGATCAAGCCCGGACTCGTGCTCATCAGCCTGTGGACCGTCGGGTCGGCCGTCATCATCCTGCTCGCGGCGCTGCGCAACGTGCCCAACGACCTGTACGACGCCGCGCGCGTCGACGGCGCCGGGTTCTGGCGGCGCACGCGCGCCGTGACCGTGCCGATGATCAGCGGCGCGCTGTTCTTCGTCGTCGTCATCAACACGATCGCCGGGTTCCAGATGTTCACCGAGGCGTACTCGGCCTACTTCGGCGCCGGGAACTCGACCTACCGCAACGACGCCGCGCTGTTCTACGTGATCTATCTCTTCCAGGAGGGCTTCCAGGAGCTCCACATGGGGTACGCGTCGGCGCTCGCGTGGCTGCTGTTCGTCGTCATCATGCTCGTCACGCTCGTCCAGCTCCTCGTGTCCCGACGGCTCGTCTACTACGAGGGGGAACAGCGATGACCACCGCACCCTCCTTCCCCCGTCCCGCCGTGAGCGGCCCGGGCGCCGCGCCGGACCCGACGACGGGTGCGCCCGAGGCCCTAGGCCCGCCGCCCCCCGCGCGGACCCGTGGCGCCGGGCGCGGACCGCGCCGCCGGTGGCTGCGCGCGGTCGTGCTCGCGGCGCTCGTGCTCGCCACGGTCGCGTTCGTCTACCCGCTGCTCTGGCTGCTCTCCGCGTCGTTCAAGCCGCGCGCCGAGGTGTTCGACAACCGGCTCGTGCCGCGCACGTTCACGCTCGACAACTACGTGACCGTGTGGCAGGAGGCGCCGCTCGCGCTGTGGCTCGGGAACACCGTCGTCGTCACCGTGCTCGCGGCGGGCCTGGTCACGGTGTCGAGCGCGCTCGTCGCCTGGGGCTTCGCGTTCTTCCGCTTCCGCGGCCGGGGCGCCCTGTTCGGCCTCGTCCTCGCGACGATGATGCTTCCCGGCGCCGTGACGATGATCCCGACCTTCCTCATCTGGAACCAGCTCGGGCTCGTCGGCACGAACGTGCCGCTGTGGGCGGGCAACCTCTTCGCGAGCGCGTTCTACGTGTTCCTGCTGCGGCAGTTCTTCCTCGGGCTGCCGCGCGAGCCGTTCGAGGCGGCCCGCCTCGACGGGGCGAACAACTGGCAGATGTTCTGGCGCATCGCCGTGCCACTGTGCCGCCCGGCCCTCGTCCTGACGCTCCTCTTCGAGGCCCAGGCGGCGTGGACCGACCTCATGCGGCCGCTCATCTACCTGCAGGACTCGTCGACGTTCACGATCCCGCGCGGGCTCAAGGCGCTCATCGACCAGTTCGGCCCCGGGGGCGAGTCGCAGTGGGAGGTCGTCGTCACGGCCTCCGTCATCACGACCCTCCCGATGATCCTCCTCTTCTTCCTCGGCCAGCGGCACTTCGTCGAGGGGGTGGCGACGACGGGGAGCAAGGGCTGAGCACGCGCTCCCCACCGCGCACCCGCACCACGCACCACGCACCACGCACACGCACCACCCACGGAAGGACGGCAGCACCATGCGAGCACTGACCTGGCAGGGACGCGAGAAGGTGAGCGTCGAGGACGTGCCCGACCCCCGGATCGAGCAGCCCACGGACGCGGTCGTGCGCGTCACGTCGACCGCGATCTGCGGCTCCGACCTGCACCTGTACGGGGTGCTCGGGATGTTCCTCGACGCGGGCGACGTCCTCGGCCACGAGGCGATGGGCGTCGTCGAGGAGGTGGGGCCGGAGGCCGGGAACCTCCGGGTCGGCGACCGCGTCGTGATCCCGTTCAACATCGCGTGCGGGCACTGCTGGATGTGCGAGCGCGGCCTCCAGACGCAGTGCGAGACGACGCAGGTCCGCTCGCAGGACAAGGGCGCCGCGCTCTTCGGGTACACCAAGCTCTACGGCCAGGTGCCCGGCGGCCAGGCCCAGTACCTGCGCGTGCCGCAGGCCCAGTACGGGCCCGTCGTCGTGCCCGACGACGGGTCGCCGGACGAGCGTTACCTCTACCTGTCGGACGTCCTGCCGACCGCGTGGCAGGCGGTCGAGTACGCCGACGTCCCGCCGGGCGGCACGGTCGTGGTCCTCGGCCTCGGTCCCGTCGGGCAGATGTCCGGCCGGATCGCGCTCCACCGCGGGGCGTCCCGCGTCGTGGGCGTCGACCTCGTCCCGGAGCGGCGCGCGATGGCGGAGCGGCACGGCGTCGAGACCCTCGACCCGTCCGCCGTCGACGACCTCGCCGCGGCGGTGCGCGACCTCACGTCCGGCCGCGGCGCCGACTCCGTCATCGACGCGGTCGGCATGGAGGCGCACGGCTCTCCTCTCGCCGAGGCCACGCAGAAGGTCGTCGGCGTCCTGCCCGACGCGATCGCGGCGCCGCTCACCGAACGCGCCGCGACCGACCGCCTCGCGGCCCTCTACACCGCGTTCGACCTCGTGCGCCGCGGCGGCACGGTGTCCATCTCGGGCGTCTACGGCGGCGCCAAGGACCCCCTGCCCATGATGCAGCTGTTCGACAAGCAGGTGACGCTCCGCATGGGCCAGGCGAACGTACGGCGGTGGACCGACGACGTCCTCCCCCTCGCCGCCGACGTCTCCGACCCGCTCGGCGTCCTGGACCTGCGCACGCACCGGCTCCCGCTCGAGTCCGCGCCGGACGCGTACCGCACGTTCCAGCGCAAGGAGGACGGCTGCATCAAGGTCGTGCTCGACCCGTGGGCCTGACCACCGTCGACGCGGTCGTCGTCGGCGCGGGGCCCAACGGCCTCGTCGCCGCGAACGCGCTCGCGGACGCCGGCTGGGACGTCCTCGTCCTAGAGGCGCAGGACACGTACGGCGGCGCGGTCCGCTCCGCCGAGGTCGCGGCGCCGGGGTACGAGACGGACCTCTTCAGCGCGTTCTACCCGCTCGCCGCCGGGTCGCCCGTCATCCGGGGGCTGCACCTGGAGGACCACGGGCTGTCGTGGTCGCGCGCGCCGGACGCCCTGGCCCACGTGCTCGACGACGGGCGCGCGGCGGTCCTGCGCGAGCGCGCCGTAGACACCGCTGCCGGGCTGGAGGAGTTCGCCCCCGGGGACGGCGACGCGTGGCTCGAGCTCGTCGCGGGCTGGGACCGGGTGCGCGACCCGCTCCTCGACGCGCTCTTCAGCCCGCTCCCGGCCGCCGGGCCGGTGCTGCGCCTGCTGCGCCGCCTGGGGGCGGCAGGGACGCTCGACCTCGCGCGCCTCGCCGTGCTGCCCGTGCGCCGACTCGCCGACGAGTCGTTCCGCGGCGAGGGCGGCGGCCTGCTCCTCACCGGCAACGCGATGCACGCCGACGTCCCGCCCGACGCCGCCGGCAGCGGCGTGTTCGGGTGGCTGCTCGCCATGCTCGGACAGGACGTGGGCTTCCCCGTCCCGACCGGCGGCGCCGGGCGGCTCCCGGACGCGCTCGTCTCCCGGCTGCGCGCCCGCGGCGGCGACGTCGTCACCGGGGCGCGCGTCGACCGGGTCCACGTGGCGCGAGGACGGGCGGTCGGCGTGAGCACCGCCGACGGCCGGCACGTGCGGGCCCGCCACGCCGTGGTCGCCGACGTGAGCGCTCCCGCGCTCTACCTCGACCTCGTGGGCCCGGACGCGCTCCCCCCGCGCCTCGTGCGCGACCTCGACCGGTTCCAGTGGGACCACCCCACGGTCAAGGTGAGCTGGGCGCTCGACCGGCCGATCCCCTGGACCGCGCCCGGCGCCCGGTCGGCCGGGACGGTGCACCTCGGCGTCGACCGGGCGGGGTTCGTCGACGTCGCGGCCGCG
This sequence comes from Cellulosimicrobium sp. I38E, assembly GCF_001647255.1. Classification (NCBI taxonomy): domain Bacteria; kingdom Bacillati; phylum Actinomycetota; class Actinomycetes; order Micrococcales; family Promicromonosporaceae; genus Cellulosimicrobium; species Cellulosimicrobium sp. I38E. The sequence continues at coordinate 30,458 of NZ_LUAZ01000032.1, read as the reverse complement.
CTCTCGCGCGGCGTCGTCCCCGCGCGGCCCTTCCTCGTGCTCGGTCAGATGACGACCTCGGACCCCTCGCGCTCCCCCGCCGGGACCGAGTCGGCCTGGGCGTACACGCACGTGCCGCACCGTGTGCGCTGGACGCGCGAGGCGGTCACGGAGGAGGTGCGGCGCGTGGAGGACGCGGTCGAGCGTGCGGCCCCCGGGTTCGCCGACGCCGTGGTCGGCCGCTTCGTGCAGACACCGGCCGACCTCGAGGCCGCCGACGCCAACCTCGCGGGCGGGGCCGTCAACGGCGGGACGTCCGCCGTGCACCAGGAGCTGTTCCTGCGGCCGACCCCCGGCCTCGGCCGGCCGGAGACGCCGGTCGCGTCGCTCTACCTCGCGAGCGCGTCCGCCCACCCGGGCGGCGGCGTGCACGGCGCGTGCGGGTGGAACGCGGCGCGCGCTGCGCTCGCCGCCGCCGGACCGCGCGGGGCCCTGCGCCGCGCGCTCGTGCGCACCGCCTGGGCACGGCTGCTGCGCGACCCCTGACCCGACCCGCTACGGGGTCCGGCGCTCCGCGAGGAACGCGAGCCGCCGCAGGGCCTCGACGTTCCGGGGGCCGATCACCGCGCTCCGCACCGGTCGGGGCACGAGCGTGCCGGGCCCCTTCTCGGCGTCCTCCGTGATCCGCACGGTGCAGCCCTGCTCGGTCGGGCGCACGTCGATCCGCACCCGTGCCTCGCCCGCGGGCCAGCCCCGGGCCTGGAGGTCGATCCCCCGGTCCGGGTCCCAGGCGCGGACGACGGTCTCGTCGTCGAGCAGCGCGGGCCAGAGCCCGACCGAGTGGAGGATCCTCGACCCGGGCGCGGGCCAGGTGTCGTCGACGGCACGGATGCGTGCCGTCCCGACGACCCACGTCGAGTACGACCACCCGTCCGCGAGCACGCCGAGCACCGCGTCCGAGGGGCATCCGACGGCTCGTGTGACGGTCACCATGAGGCGACGCTAGTCCGGTGCCCGGCACTGGCAACCGCTCGCGGTCGGGGCGCGGGTGCGCGCGAGCTCACGCCGTCCGACGTAGCGTGAAGAGTCCTCGCGACGACGCGAGGACGACCCTCAGGAAGGGGCTCGCCGCCATGGGCATCGCCAGCTTTCCGCAGGAGTTCGCGGAGCGCGCCGCGACGATCCTCGACCACGGCCTCGAGGTCAGCGTCACGATGCGCCAGGCCGGCGTCAGCGTGCGGGCCGGCAGCAGCAGCGACGCCGCCGCGCGGTGCGACCAGGCCGAGGCGCTGGACGACGCCGGTCCGTGCGTCGACGCGATGGACGCCGGCTCGCGGCTCGTCGTCTCGGTGGAGGAGGCCACGCACTGGGAGCAGTGGTCGCGCCAGGCCCGCGCGGAGGGCTACGTCTCCGCCGCGGCGGTTCCCGCCGCCGTCGCGGACGACGTCGCCGTCGCGCTCAACCTCTACTCCCGCACCCCCGACCCCTGGACCCCCGAGCTCCTCACCGCGGCCGACTCGTTCGCCCAGCTGGTCGCCTCGGCGGTGCGCCTGCGCCTCGAGCTCGCGGAGCTCGAGGACTCGACCGCGGGGTTCTACCGCGACATGTCGGACGCCGTCGCCACGGAGCGCGCCGTCGGCGCGATCATGCAGACGAACCAGTGCTCCGCCGACGAGGCGCGCCGCATCATCGACTCCGCCTCGCGGCACCGCAACGTGAGCCAGCGCGAGGTGGCGGAGCAGCTGCTGCGTGCGCTCGTCGTGTCGGACCCCTCCGAGGACGAGCGGGGCGCCTGAGGGGCTCGCGTCACGTCCCGTCGTCGCCCGCGCGGAACACCGCGCCGTAGAGGCGTCCGGCCTCCTCGACCACCAGCGGGTCCACCGACGCCGCGGGCACGACGTCCACGAGGAGCGGCTCGCAGTCGGGCCCACGCCCCGCGACCTCACCCGTGAGCAGCCACGGGAAGCGCTCGGGCGTCATGAGGTGGGCGTACTGGCAGAGCTGGCGCGCGACCCAGTGCTCGACGGGGCGGTCCCACCACGGCTCGGGGTTCATCGGGTTGACGCTCAGGCCCGGCAGCAGGCAGCCGCTCTCGTGGTCACGGCTCACGGTCGACCGGTCCTTGTCGGGTCCGCCGCTGAACCGCACGTAGAGGGGGTTCACGACCGCGACGAGCTCGGCGACCTCCGCCAGGCTCCGCAGGCGGGGCAAGGCGTCGAGCGCGCTCGTCTCCTGGGGCATCGGGACCTCCTGACAAGCGTGGCTGCGTGCCGGTCGGCCCCTTTCTCGACTCGCCGTGACGGCGTCCGCCCACCCGGGACCGCGTCCGTCCCCGCCAGGTTACGAGCGCCCGGCTGTGCAGGCACCCTGGGGGCCTGCGAGCGTCGCGGCGCCGTGCGACGGTGGCAGGACCGCGCCGCCCGGGCGCGGTCCGAGCATCGAGCACCGACCGAGGAGGCCGACATGAGCGAGAACGACGAGCGCGGCTACGACCCCGCCGAGGACCCCGACGCCGACCCCCGATCGCTCAACCCTCGCGAGGGGCGCCAGGCGAGCGGCTCGGGGTCGGACCACGACACCGACCCCGACTCCGAGCCCGGGAACGTCAACCCGCGCACCGGCGGCGAGGCATCCGGCGACTCCTGACGCACGGCAGGACGAGGGCCCGGGCGCGGCGCACCCGGGCCCTCGTCGTGCGACCGCCTACGCCGCCGTGGAGGCAGGCAGCTCGGCCTCGCTCCGAGCAGTCTCGCCGCGCAGCCCGAACCGCAGGCCCAGGTGGTCCATCGTCGGCGGGAGCGGGTCCTGCGCGAGGTAGCGACCCCGCCCGACCGCGAGGTCGAGGCGCGCGAGGCGCGCGAGCGTGTGCGACGCCAGCAGGAGCACGACGTTGCGGCCCGGGCACGACACGGGGCCGCCGCTGAACGGGACGAGCCCCCAGTCGGCGTCGGCCCGGCCGTCGAGCCACGCCTCGGGGGTGAACGCGTCGGCGAACGGGAGACGGTTCGCGTCCCGGTGGAACCAGGCGCTCAGGACGACGAACCCGGTCCCCGCCGGGAGGACGCGAGCGCCCCAGCGCACCGGCGACGTCGCGTCGCGCAGGATCGCGAGCGTCGTCGGCCAGAGACGGACCGACTCCAGCACGCACCCGCGCGCGAACGGCAGCACGGCCGGGCCGGGCCCGGCGGTCGCCCGCTCGGCGAGCAGCCGCACGCGCACGGCGGGCCGCGCCGAGGCCACGGCAAGCGCCCGGAAGGTCGCGGCGCCCGCGGCGTCGAACGCGAAGAGCCAGTGCGGGATCTGCCCACGCACCGCGTCCGCACCGCCCGCGTCGCGACCACGCGCGGCGAGCGTCCCCGGCTCGGCCACGGCGACGTGCTCGGCGACCCGTCGTTCCAGGGCCGCCCGGAGCCACGGGCGGCGGGGTCGGAACCAGGACCAGTTCCCGTCGCGCCGCAGCGCGTCGAGCATCACGACGAGCCGCTCGTCGTCCCGGGCGGCGCGGCCGAGGACCACCGTCCGCACCACGCGCCACCACGACGCGGCGAACGTCTCCCAGTCGAGCCGCCCCGACGCCTCGACGGCGGCGACGAGGTCGCGCGTCTCCCGTTCGACCGCAGCCACCAGCGCGCCGCCGTCGTGGTGCACGGGCTCGGACATGTCGAGCACCGCCTCGTTGTACGGGCGTCGCTCTCGTCGGGCGTCGAGCGACGAGATGAGGACGCCGTCGGGCTGGAAGTGCGCGAGCGCGCCCCGCTTCTCCCACGACGCCGGGGTGAACGGCTCGGGCGACCCGGCGAGGATCCGCTCGACGTGCTCGGGCCGGGTGGCCAGGACGAGCCGACGTGCACCGAGCCGGACCACGAGCGGCGCCCCGTGGTACCGGGCGCGCAGACGGTCCAGCAGACGGCGGGCCGTGCGGTCCACCTGGCGCCGCTCCGCCCACGCGGTCGCGCGAGGTCGGCGCACGATGGCGCCCTGCGCGACGAGCGGACCGAGCACGTCCCGCAGGACGCGCCCGGTCTCGTTCACCGTGAGGTCGACCGGCGTGTCGGTCATACGCCCGTCCGGGTGGTCGGCGCCACCGGGCCGGTCTCGTGACGCGCGGGCCACAGGGCGATCGCGAGGCCGGCGGCCGCGCTCACCGCGTGCAGCACGTTGTCCGCGCCGTTGATGTTGAGGACGTTGGCCTCAGCGTTGTTGACCACGATCAGCCCGTAGACGAACGCGGCCCCGTAGCCGATCGCGAGGATCCAGCCGTACGTCCGGGCGCTGGCCGACCGGCTCCACAGGAGCACGCCGAGCAGGCCGATGACGAGATGGACCACGTTGTGCAGCGGGTTGATCGCGAAGACGAGGAGCGTCTGCGAGTGGTCGTGCACGGTCCACCCGTCGAAGCCCGTGATCGCGAACCCGACGACGCCCACGAGCAGGTAGACGACACCGATGACGAGGGCCAGGTACTGGTGGGCGCCCCGCGCGGGGCGGTCCCGCGCGACGCTCCGGGGTGCGGATGCGGCGGTCATGACGGACTCCTCTCAGTCCTTGTGCAGGGCGTCCTTGACGGCGCCCTTGGCCTTCTCGAGCGTCGACGGCTTGCCCGTCGTGCCGTGGAACCGCTCGTCGGGCGTCGTGGGCGGCGGCATCGGGACGCCCGCCGGGGGCTCGGCGACGTAGGTGAACTCGCCCTTGCCGTCCGGGGTCGGGCCGCTCGCCCAGCGTCCCTCGGACGCGTGCTCGCCGTCGGAGAAGTTGATGTACTGGTACGCCACGTCGCGGTCCTCCTTCGAGAGCGGGAACGTGCTGGGCACGGGCAGCTCCTCGACGCCCTCGTCCCGCAGCTCCTGAGCGGCCGCGAGCCACTGGTTCTGGTGCATGGTGTCGCGCGCGAGCAGGAACGCGAGGAGGTCCTTGACGCCCGCGTCGTCGGTCATGTGGTAGAGCCGGGCGACCTGGAGCCGGCCCTGCATCTCGGCGTTCGCGTTCGCCGTGAAGTCGGCGAGCAGGTTGCCGCTCGCGGTCACGTAGCCCGCCGACCACGGGTTCCCGTTCGAGTCGACCGGGCGGGCGCCCGCGCCCGCCACGATCGCCTGCTGCGGGTCCGTGCCGCCGACGATCGCGGCCACGGTCGGGTCGTCCTGCACGGCGCCCTCGACCAGGCCGACGGGCGCCTTCTCCAGGAGCTGCGCGATCATCGTCGCCAGCATCTCGACGTGCCCGAACTCCTCGGCGCCGATGCCGTAGAGCAGGTCGCGGTACTTGCCGGGGAGGTGGGTGTTCCAGGACTGGAAGCCGTACTGCATCGCGACGGTGATCTCGCCGTACTGCCCGCCCAGCACCTCCTGGAGCTTGCGGGCGTAGACGGCGTCCGGACGGTCGGGCGTAGCACGGTGCTGGAGCTCTTGACGGTGGAAGAACATGGTCTCTCCCTCGGGGAGGTCGGCCCCCTCCGCACGGCGTGCGCGGGAGGACCACGGCACGCGCCCCGTTCTCGACGCGTCGAGCGTTCGTCCAGCGTGGAGCGGCCCCGGCCCGGTCGCATCTGGGGACGCGCCGCCCCCCGGGCCGGCGGTCGCTCAGGCGACCCGTGCGCCGGGCGTCGGGCGGCGCAGGACCGCGACGATCGCGGCCCGCGCGTCGGCAGGCGAGTCCTCCCCCGCGCGCACGACGAGCTCCGCGAGCGTGCGCACGGCGACGTTGCGGTCGTTCGAGGTGCGGCGCAGCAGCGCGAACGCCTCGTCGGCGCCCACCCCGACGGCGAGCATGATCATGCCCTTGGCCTGCTCGATCGTGCCGCGGGTCTGCGCCGCCGCACGGATCTGCGCGCCGGCCTCCTCCGCCGCGCGGCTTCCGACGTACGCCGTGACGTCGGCCGCCCAACCGCTCAGCTCCACGACCGCCCCCGTCGCGGGATCCCGTCGCACCTGGCCGGTCGCGACGACGGTGCGTTCGCTCCCGTTCGCGCAGAGGATCCGGTGCGGGAGGGAGAACGGCGTGCCGCCGGTCGTCGCCGCCTCGAGCACCCGGGTCGCGCGGTCGAGGTCGTCGGGGTGCTTGTGCGCGAGGGCGAGGGCCGTCGTCGGCACGACCTCGCCGGGCGCGAACCCGTGGAGCGCGAACATGTCCGGGGACCACCACCACTCCTCGCGGACGAGGTCGTAGCGGTACTCGCCGAGACGGCGGTCGTCCGGCAGCGCGCGGGCGCGCTTCTGGTCGTGGTCGGTGCTCATGGTGCCTGCCTCGTCGACGAGACGGTCGCGAGCCACGTCCTGACCCGGAGCGACGACCCTAGCCCGCGCGGGCCCGGAGCGCAGGGCGAGCCGGCCCGCGTGGCGCGCGGAAGTTCACCCGCCGCCGGAGCGCGGCGGGCGGCCCGAGACCCTAGCGTGGTGCCCGTCGCACGGCAGCCGGTGAAGAAGACCGCCGCACGCCTGCCCCGCGGCGACCGCCCTCGTCCCGGCCCGCCAGGACGAGGGCGACGTGCGTCCGGGGCCTCGTGCGCCCGCGCGAGCGCGGGCGATCGTGCCTACGGTCGAGGCCAGGCTTCGAGAACGGGAGCGCGACGACCCGAGGAGCGCCCATGTCCGATTCCCGCAGCACCGGCACCCACGACGACGCGGACTCCCCCGTCCTCCTGCGCCTCGCGCGGCGGCTCGAGGACGCGACCGCGCTCGACGACCTCTCGAGCACCGTTCGTGGCGTCGCGCTCGCCGTCGTCCCCTCCCACGGTCGCGTGCGCGAGGAGCTGCACGGCCGCTCGCTGGGCCACGCGCTCCACGCGACCCTGACCGACGTCCCGGTCGGCCTGTGGACCAGCGCGGCCGTGCTCGACCTCGTCGGGGGCGAACGGAGCGCCCCGGCGGCGCAGCGGCTCGTCGGGCTCGGCGTGCTGGCCGTCGCGCCGACCGCCCTCACCGGGCTCGCCGACTACCTCGACGTCGACCGGCGCGCCCGCCGCGTCGGCGCCGTGCACGCAGTCCTCAACACGGGCGTCTCGCTGCTCTACGGCACGTCGTGGCTCCTGCGCCGCGGCGGGCGGCACCGGTCCGGGGTCGCGGTCTCGATGCTCGGCTACGCCGTCGCCGGCGCGAGCGCGTTCCTGGGCGGGCACCTCGCCCAGGCGCTGCGGGAGCCGCCCGCGGAGGTCGCGCTCGGCGACGACGACGCCCCGGACCTGCCGTGACCGCCCCACGACGCGCGCGACCGCCGGCGGACCGCGGTGCCGCCCTCGTGACCGGCGCGACGAGCGGGATCGGGCGCGCGCTCGCGGTCGAGCTCGCGCGCCGGGGGAACGACGTGCTCGTGGTCGCGGACCGCGACGTCGAGCCCACGGTGCACGACCTCTCCGCGCACGGCGGCGCGCACGAGGGGCTCACGGTCGACCTGGCGACGCCCCGCGGGGTCGAGGCGACCGCCCGGCGCGCGCGCGAGCTCGGCGTCTCGACCGCCGTCCTCAACGCGGGGGTCGGCGTGCACGGCGCGTTCGCGCGCACCCCGCTCGAGGACCAGCTGCGGCTCCTCGACCTCAACGTGCGCTCGGTGGCGCACCTGACCCACCTGCTCCTGCCCGACCTCCTGGCGGAAGGGCGCGGCCGGATCCTCGTCACCTCGTCCGTCGCCGGCGAGATGCCCGCCCCGCACTTCGCGGCGTACGCCGCCTCGAAGGCGTTCCTGCGCTCGTTCGCGTGGTCCCTGCGGGGCGAGCTCGCCGGGACGGGCGTCACGGTCACGGCGCTCCTGCCGGGCCCGACGCGCACGCCGTTCTTCCGCGAGGCGGGGATGGAGCGCACCCACGTCGGCCGCCTGCCCAAGCCCCGACCTGCCGCCGTGGCGCGGCGCGCGGTGGACGCGCTCCTGCTCGGTCGGCCCGAGGTCGTGACGGGCGTCCAGGGCGGCGTGATGCTGGCCGCCGCGCGCGTGCTGCCGCAGCCCGCGCGGGCCGCGTTCCACGGCTGGTTCTACGCGCCGGTCCCGGCCTCGCTCGCCGTGGAGCGCCCGTCGCCGTCCCCGCTGCGATAGCCGTTGACCTTGTGCGTCCCGTCGCACCACGGCGGGATCGCCGTGCCGCCGCACCGGCACAGCGCGACGGTCGCGCGGTGCCGCTCGATCTCGTTCCCCTCCTGGTCGACGAGGCGGGCGGGACCGCGGACGAGCAGCGGGCCGTCGGGGCAGGCCGTCACGACGACCTCCTCGGCGCGGACGCGCAGCTCCCCCGTCACCGCGGCTCCTCCCCGGTGGCACCGCGCAGCTCCGCCAGCGAGTGGGCGGCGCAGCGGATCCGTGTCCCGCGATAGGGCACTCCCCCGCGCAGCCGCCACCCGAGGGCGACCCACGCGCACACCGCGCGCTCCAGCAGCCACGCGGGCGCCCACAGGGCGGCCGTCGGGGGCCAGACGGCGGCTCCTCCCGCGGTGCGCCGCCCCACCTCGGCGAGGAGGACCGCGCTCCCGAGCACGAGGACGACCACGGCCGTCCACGCCGCGCGCCGGGCGCCGTCGGAGCGCGTCGCCCCGACGACGCACGCGGCGAGGAGCGGGGCGAGCGCGAGCTCGGCGACGAGCCGCGCGGGCTGTGCGTGCGAGTCGTACGCCTGCCGCACGCGCTGCTCCCGGAAGGTGCGCACCCCGGGCGGCCGACGCACGACGAAGAGGTCCGGCCGGTGCTCGACCCGTCGGCCCCGGGCCAGCACGGTCCGCTCGAGCTCGAGGTTCTCGAACAGCACGCACGCGTCGTACCCGTCCGGCCCGAGAGCGTCGCGCCGCAGCACCACCGTGCCCGCCCAGTCGTGGCCGAGCGCCCGGTTCACGAGCGAGCGTGCGGTGTCCCAGCGCGCGTGCCACGGCGCCGGGTCGAACACGTTCTGCGGCACGACGACGTCGGCGTCGTCGAGCGCCGCGAGCGCCCGGTCGAGCGTCGCGGCGTCCCACCGCACGTCGTCGTCCGCGAGGACGACGTGCGCGGTGGACACCGTGGCCAGCGCGGCGAGCACGCCGACGACCTTGCCGTTGCACCCGGGCGGCGGCGCGGGGACGGCGACCGTCCGGGCGGCGTCGGGCCACGACGCGGTGTGGCGCGCACGCACCGGGGCGGGCGAGCCGTCGGCCACGACGACCTCCGCGCGGCCCGGGAGGTCCGCCAGGTACCGCGACAGCTCGGCCGTCGCACGCTCGTCGAACCGGTCGCGGCGCAGCGGGAGCACGTAGGTCACGTCAGGCACGCGGGCGGTCACCGTCCTCCGCGGGTTCCCCCGGCGCCGGGCTCACCGTGACGGGCTCGAGCGGCGCCCGCAGCGCCGACTCCCCCGCCTGCCAGCGCTCGAGCGCGTGCGCGGCGACGTCGCCCTCGACGGCGAGGCACGCGGCCGCACCCAGCAGGACGTCGTCACGCAGCGTGGGATCCTGCTCGACGAGGCGACCGGCCAGGTCGCGCGCCGCGATCTGCTCGTGGACCGCGTCCGCCTCGACGTGCTCGTCGAAGTACCAGGTGGTGTCCGCGTCGTGGCCGAGGCGCCGGAACCCGTTGCCGTACAGGCGACTCGGCACCGACGACGTCATCTCGAACGCGGCGAGGTGCCCGACGATCGCGCCCCGCAGCCGACGGTGCAGGCCGAACAGCGACATGGTGTTGACCGCCGCGAGGGCCACCGCGGGCACGGCGTCGACGTAGCGCCCGTAGGTGTCGTCGAGCCCGACGCCGCGCATCGCGCGCGCGAACAGCTCCGCGTGCATCCGGCCGGGTCGCCCGCCGCCGTACTCGTCGGCCTGGATCTCGACGAGCGCGGCCTTGGGCGTCCCGGCGAGCCGGGGCACGGCCCACGTGTGCGGGTCGGCCTCCTTGAGCTGGTAGAGCGACTTGAGCGCCAGGAGCTCGCGCGCCTGCTCGGCGTCCGCGCGCTTGGCGACGTAGCGCGACAGGCTCGGGCCGTCGTCCTCGGCGGCGAGCTCGAAGAGCCGCCGCGCCACGCCCGCGGCGTCCGTCTCCGCGCAGGCGGGCCGGCCGGCGCGCTCGCGCACCGCGGCCTCGAACGGGTCCTCGAGCCTCGCGCGGACGGCGAGCAGCGCCGGCTCCCACTCCCACGCGTCGTCGACGCCGTGCACCCCGCGGTAGTGCAGCTCGTAGAGGACCGCGAGCGCGAGCTGGACGTCGTCGTCGCGCAGGACGTGCGTCGCGGCCGCGTCCAGCGCGGGGCCGACGGCGTCGCGGACCTGGCGGAGCCGCTCGTCCGCGTCGGCCCCGGGCGGACCGGCGACGAGCACCTCGAGGAGGGCTGCGGTCAGCGGTCCGCGCGGTCGCGGCAGCGGGAGCCGACCCGTTCCCGGCGCCGCGGGGGCGCCGGGGACGGGGTCGCTCGCTGCCGGGGCGGTCGGGGACGTCGCTGCGGCGTCCTGGACCTGGGCGGGGACGACGGTGGAGGTCATGCTGGGGGCTCCTCGCGCTCGCGCGGACGGCGCCCCTGCTCGACACCACCGCCATGGTCCCCACGGTCGGCTCCGCTCGCGAGCCGAGACGCTGCTCGCGAGCGGCGCCGCGCGGCGTCAGCCCTGCTGGGAGCCCTGCGGCGACGTGGCGGACGTCCCGTGCTGCGTGAGCTCGGCGAGGAAACGGTGGCACTGCTGGGCCCGCTCGGAGTCCTCCGCCATGACCTTCTCGAAGAAGGTGGCGATCTCCTCCTTGCCCGCGTTGCGTGCGTCCCGCACGTACTGGCCGTAGTCGTGCCCGGCCTTGAGCGAGTGGTACTGCACCGAGATGAGGTCGAACGTGACGTCGTCGAACCCGGTCTCTCCTGTGGCCATGATCGCAAACCTCCTGCGCCCGGGGGCGCCGTGCTGCCGGGCGGCGCCCGGCACGGTGGCGGCCGGCTGCTCGACCACTCCCACCGTCGCAAGGCTGTCGTCGCTCGCAACCGCGGGCCGGGGTGCTCTCCGGTTGTGTGCGCGCGACCACGACCTACCGTGAGAAGTGGTCCAGGAAGTGGCCGTACCGGCGGAGCGAGAGCCCGGCACGGCCTGCGCTCCGTCGCCAGTCACGCCGCACCAGCGCGGCGACGACGACGGGAGTCCGACCATGAGCGAGACGAACGTGCCGTACGGCTCGGGGCCCGGTTCGCCGGGTGTCGGGACGTCGCAGGGAACCGGGGACAGCGGCAGCGCCGCGACCGGGGTGAAGGAGCGCGCGAGCGAGGCCGCGTCCCACGTGGGCGACGCGGGTCGCGACGTCGCGCAGGATGCGAAGGAGAAGGCGCGCGACGTCGCGCACGAGGCGAAGGACCGCGCACGCGGTCTGGTCGACCAGACCCGCACGGAGCTCACCGACCAGGCGCGCACGCAGCAGGAGCGCCTCGCGGGCGGGCTCCGGTCCCTCGGTGACGAGCTCCGCCAGATGGCGGACGGCACCGAGGACCCCGGTTACGCGACCGACCTGGTCCGGCGTGCTGGGGACGCCACCGGGCAGGTGGCGCAGTGGTTCGAGGACCGCGAGCCCTCGTCCGTGCTGCACGAGGTCGAGAGCTTCGCCCGGCGTCGTCCGGGCACGTTCCTCCTCCTCGCGGCCGGCGCGGGCCTGCTGGTCGGGCGGCTCGTGCGCGGCATGAAGGACGCGCCGGACACCGGCGAGGACCGCGCGGACGACACCACCGGCGTCGGCACGACGGGGACACGCGGCGCGCACGCCGCCCCGGTCGGGACGTCGACCGGCAGCGCGGGGCTGACCGGGACGACCGGCACCACGGGCCTCACCGGGACCACGGGAACCACGGGCGTGGGCGGTTCGACGGGCACGAGCGGCACAGGCACGACCGGCACGGGCGGGACGACGGGGACGCGCGGCGAGCCCGACATCGGGACCGCCGGGGCGTACCCGGGCCTCGCGAACGACCGGCTCGCCCAGGACCCGGACGTCGCGACCTCGGCGGAGGGGGACCCGACGCCGCCGACGTTCCCGCCGACGACGCCCGGCGCGGGCGCCGCCCGACCGGGAGGTGGCCCTGATGTCCTACACCCCTGACCCGTTCGCCGCGGCGCACACCGCCCGGCACACGGCGGGCAGCGGGCCCGACCCGGGCGCCCCGCCCGCCCCGGCGACCGCCGCGGGAGCGGCCGGCCCGACGGGGACCGGCGAGCAGCCGAGCCTCGGCGAGCTCGTCGCCGAGGTGAGCCGCGACCTGTCCACCCTCATGCGGCAGGAGGTCGAGCTCGCCAAGGCAGAGGCGAAGCAGTCGGCGCAGCGCGCCGGGAAGGGCGCCGGGATGCTCGCCGGCGCCGGGGTCGCGGGACACATGGTCCTGCTGTTCCTCTCCGTCGCGCTGTGGTGGGCGCTCGGCGCCGTCATGGGCCGCGGATGGTCTGCGCTCGTCGTCGCCGCGATCTGGGCGATCGTCGCCGCGGTCCTCGTGGCGCGCGGACGCAAGGAGCTGCGCACCGTCGAGGGCATGCCCGAGACGACGGACACCCTCAAGAAGATCCCGAACGCCGTCCGAGGACACGAGGAGATGAACTCATGAGCAGCACCGATCCCGAGGAGATCCGCGCCGACATCGAGCGCACGCGCACCGAGCTGAGCCGGGACGTCGACGCGCTCGGGGAGAAGGTCAAGCCCGGCAACGTCGCGCGGCGCCAGGTGGACCGCGTGCGGACCGGCGTGACGAGCGTCAAGGACCGGGTCATGGGCACCGCGCACGACACGGTGGACTCGGCGCGCGACTCGTCGCACGGCGTCGCCGAGCGCGGCCGCGAGGCGGCGTCGTCGGTCGCCGACTCGGCGCGCAGCACCGCGTCGTCGGTCGCCGAGACCGTCGGCTCCGCGCCGCGCGCGGTCCGCGAGCAGACGCAGGGCAACCCGCTCGCGGTGGGCCTCGTCGCGTTCGGCGTCGGCCTCGTCGTCGCCTCGCTCCTCCCCTCGACCCGCACCGAGCAGCGTGCCGCCGTCGGGGTCAAGGAGAAGGCCGCACCGCTCGTCGAGGACGTGAAGTCGACGGCGCAGGAGGTCGTGCAGGACCTCAAGGAGCCCGCGAAGGAGGGCGCGGAGGCCGTCCGCGACGCCGCGAAGGACGCGGCGCAGTCCGTGGGTCAGCACGGCAAGGAGGCCGCGGCCGACGTCCGCGACCAGGTCAAGGAGGGCTGAGGCCCGACGCACCGCGACGGCCCGGGAGACGAGATCTCGTCTCCCGGGCCGTCGTCCGTGCGGAGCCGGCCAGAAGCCGGGTGAGGCGGCGTCGGACGTCCGCCTCACCCGGCCTCAGCCGTGCGTCAGACCTGCGTCGGTGGCGTCAGCCGCACGACACGGCGTCGTACTCGGACGTGACCGTGCCCGTCCGCCCCTCGGCGTCGGTCACCGAGACCGTCGCCGTGCCGGCCGCGACCTCGTCGGCCCGCGCGTTGAACGACTGGTACGCGTTCTTGCCCGGTGCCACGTTCTCGAAGGTCTTGCTGCCGTACGGCGTCTCGAGCGTGACCGTCAGCGGGACCTCGTCCTCGTTGAGGACGCGGACCGCCACGTACGCGTTGCCCGCGAGGCAGCGCGCCTGCGCGGTCACCGTGACGTCGGGTGCGGGCTCGCCGGCCGGGAGGCCGGTGAGGTACTCGAAGCCCGTGGCCGCGAAGTCCTCGCCGTCCGGAGCCATGTCCCACTCCATGACGTAGTACGCGACGCCGGCCTCCTGCGCGGCGGTGAGGATCTCCTGGAGCGGGACCTCACCCTCGCCGAGGTTGGTGAACGTCGGGCGTCCGCCCGCGTTCAGACCGGTCGCGTCCTTGACGTGCAGGAGCTCGATCCGGTCGCCGTACTCCTCGATGAGGGCCGGGACGTCGACGCCCGCGTGCGCCGCCCACGCCACGTCCAGCTGGAACGTGACGAGGTCCGGGTCGGTCTCGCGGACCAGGATCTCCCAGGCGGAGAGCGTCTCGCCCTCGTGCTCGTACGTCGTGCGGAACTCGCCGTCGTGGTTGTGCCCGAAGAACTTCTCGAGCCCCGCGTCGACGGTGCGCTGACCGAGCCGGTTCATGGCCTCGGCCGTGGCGAGCGTGTTCTCGTAGGTGCCGATCCCCGGCGAGGGGAAGCCACCCGAGCCCACGTACTCCTGGCCCAGCGTCGTGACGTAGTCCAGCGTCGCGTCGAACGTCGCCTCGTTCACGTCGTAGTGCGACGACTTCACGCTGAGGCCGTACGAGTCGGCGAGCGCCCGGAACTCCTCGGCCGTGTAGCCCGCGAAGTTGCCGCCGAACGGCTCGATGTTCTTGAGCCCGATCTCGCTGAGGCGCTCCAGGACGGCCTCCAGGCCGACCTCGTTCACCCACGGGATGAGCGAGAACATCTGGATCGAGACCTGGTCCACCGGCACGGTGACCGGCTCGCCCGTCCCGTCGCCGACGGCGAAGAGCAGGTTGTCGACGTCGACCCCACCGGTACTGGTGACGACGACCGAGCCGGAGCCCTCCGGCACGTCCGTCAGCGTCTGCGTGACCTCCTGCCAGGCGTCGCCCGAGAACTCGAGGTCGGCGAGCGCCTGCGTGCTCTCGCCGTCGGCGCCCTCCCACCCCAGGGAGACGGTGCCCTCGCCGCGTCCGCGCACGGTGACCTCGGTGATGGGCTCGCCGCTCGGGGCGTGGACGAGGCTGATCGGCGAGTAGGAGAACGAGTCGCCCGCGTCGAGGGACGACACGTAGTACCCGGCGTCGGCGTCCGTGCCCGGCACGACCTCGATGCCCTCGGCGGCGTCGTACCACTCCGCCTGCTGCTCCTCGGGCTTGAGGATGTGCGTCGCCTCGCCCCGGATGGCCGGGACGCTGCCCTGCGCCTGGTCCGTGTAGGTCACGACGAGGGTGCCGTAGATCTTCTCGCCCTCGCCGTGCTCGACGGCGTTCTCGCTGGTCTGGATCGTGAAGCCGCAGCCGGCCTCGGTGTCCGCGGCCCGCCCGCTCACCTCGGGGTGCGCGTGCGTGTTGTGGCCGAGACCGAACGTGTACTGGATGTTGCGGCACGTCGGCTGGTCGCCGTCCTCGGCGTCCTCGACCGAGACGGTGTACGAGACGGCGTCGCCCCAGTTGAAGATGGCGCCGTCCGGCTGGTCCAGGGTGATGACGGGGGCGGTGTTGCCGACCGTGATCTGCTGGATCGCCAGGCCGAAGTTGCCGCCCGCGTCGGTGACGCGCAGCTGCACGTTGAACTGGCCGAGCTCGGTGAACGTGTGCGTGACGCTCACGCCCTGGGCGTCGTAGACGCCGTCGGAGTCGAAGTCCCAGTCGTAGACGAGCTCGCCGGCCGGGGTCTCGGCGTCGGTGGAGGCCGACGCGTCGAAGGTCACCTCGAGCGGGGCGGTGCTGCCCGAGACCGGGTCGGCCGAGATGAAGGCCCGCGGGTGGGTGTTCGACGACCCGTAGACGACCTTGTACAGGCCGGCGTCCGGGTTCTGGCGGAAGAAGCCGTCACCGTACTCCAGCACGTACAGGGCGCCGTCCGGACCGAACTCCATGTCCATGACGTTGTCCCAGATCGGCTGGTTGACCGACTCCAGGTGGGCGTTCGGCAGGAAGTCCTCGACCGCGGTGACCTCGCCGTCCGACGTCAGCTCGTCCAGCGTGAACGCCGCGACGTAGTCCTGCGAGAACTCCGCCATGAGCGGGTGACCGTCCCAGTACTCGGGGAACTTGACGTCCGAGTCGAGGTTCTCGTCGAAGCGGTAGATCGGGCCGCCCATCGGGGCCTGACCGGTGCCGCCCCACTCCGCCAGCGGGTCGAGCAGCTCGGGCTGGTCGCCGGCCTTGTCGCCGTAGTAGACCTGCGGCGCGGTGGCCGGCGGCAGGACGTCCAGGCCGGTGTTCCACGTCGAGTTGTTGACGGCGCCCGCCTCGCAGTCGAAGAACTCGCCCGGCGTCGACGTGGCGTAGTCCCACTCGTTGTAGTTCGCGTTGGGACCGTGGCAGTAGGGCCAGCCGCCGTTCATCGGCTCGGTCGTGAGCTGCCACTCGACGTAGCCCATCGGGCCGCGGTTCGGGTCCGCGGCGGCCGCGTCGGGGCCGTAGTCGCCCCACACGAGCGCGCCGGACTCGACGTCGTAGTCGATCCGGAACGGGTTGCGCAGGCCCATGACGTAGGTCTCGTCGCGCACGAGGTCCCGGACGTCGTCGTACTGCGGGTCGTCGAAGAGGTTGCCCTCGGGGATGGTGTACGTGGTCCCCGGACCCACCTCGGTGCCGGCCGCGAGGTCCTCGATCGGGTTGATCCGCAGGATCTTGCCGCGCAGGTCGTTGGTGCTGCCGGCCCCGCGACGGTCGTCGAAGCCGGGGTTCATGCCCGGGGCGTTGTTGTTCGGCGCGTAGCCGTTCGCGCCCGGCGTGCTGGCGGGAGTGTTGTCACCCGTGGAGAGGAACAGGTTCCCCTCGTCGTCCCAGGCCATGTCCGCGCCGACGTGGCAGCACTGCCCGCGCTGCGCGTCGACCTTGAGGATCGCGCGCTCGGTGGAGAGGTCGATGGCGTCGGTCGCGGGGTCCCACGTGAACCGCGACAGCTGGTTGTACCCGAGCCACCGGTCCCAGTAGCTCTCGTCCTCGCCGGCCGGCAGCGAGTTCGGCGCGCTCCCCGACGGGGTCGTCTCCGGGTACTCCACGCCGGAGGGCGACGTGCCCTCCATCACGCGGGGCGCGTAGACCAGGTACAGGAAGTGGTTCTCCTCGAAGTTCGGGTCGAGCGAGATGCCCTGGAGCCCGTCCTCCGAGTTGGAGTAGACGTCGAGGTCCGCGATCTGGGTGGTCAGCCCCGTGGCGGAGTCGGTGAGGCGCACGACGCCGTCGCGCGCGGTGTGCAGGACCCGGGAGTCGGGCAGGACGGCGAGGTCGATCGGCTCGCCGGTGTTCTTGCTGAGCAGCACCTTCTCGTAGCTGTCCCAGTCGGTCGCCTCGTCGGCGGCCGGTGTCGCTTCCTCGTGCCCGGGGTGCGCGCCGGCTCCGCTGATCGACAGCGGTACCAGCACTGCCGCGGACAGGACCGCGGCGACACCTCGGGCGAGCCTGCGACGGCTCGTGGTTGGTCGTCTGTGCACAACGTCCTCCTTGACGCGTAACGAGTAGACGGTGATCCCCGGTCCAGCAGTGCTGCGCATCGATCCTTGATGCCGCGGCACGACGATCACCGCTGATCGGTCGGCTCGGATGGGCAGGGCCTCAGGAGGCCCGGTGCGACGGAGGGTGCGATGCCCCGCCGTCGCACTGGGACCGACCCTACGGGTGACTTTCGTCCGTGCCAAGTCAAAAGTCGATACTCATCGACATTTCTTGCGTCGGCGAATCCTTGGAAGTCGGTCAGTCAATGCGGAGGCTGACGGTCGCGCCTCGCGCGACGGGGCGCAGCTCGACCCCCGGGAGCTCGGGCGAGCGCGCGAGGAAGTCGCGCAGGGGGCTGCGGAAGACCCCGTAGTCGTCGTGGTGGACCGGCACCACGAGCGGCACCCCGACGCGCCGCACCAGGTCGGCCCCCTGGACGTCGTCCATCGTCACGGTCCGGCCGAGGATGCGCGTCCCCCCGAGGTGCGCGACGACCGAGTCCAGGTGCGGGAACGCGCGCGCGACGACGTCGACGTGGTCCCCGGTGAGCGTGTCGCCCGTGACGTAGACCTGGGTCTGGCGCCGTCCGTCGACACGGTGCGTGTACCGGTGCCCATGACCTCCGGCAGGAGCGCGCGGAGGGCGCCCCGCGCGTGGATCGCCGGGACCGACTCCACGTCGAGGGTCTCCTTGCCCGACCGGAAGGTCTCGACCGCGCCGGTCGGCATGCCCACCGTCGCGAAGTGGTGACGCGCGAGGCGCCGCGCCGCGGACGGCGTGGTGAGGAGCGGGACCTGGCGGGTCAGGCCGCGCCGCGCGACGCGGTCGAAGTGGTCGCCGTGCAGGTGCGACAGGACGACCGCGTCGAGCGGCGGCAGCCCGGTCGGCCCGAACGCCGGCTCGGTGCGCCGCCGCGACGCGAGCCCCTTGCCGAGGTACGCCCACTGGCCGCGGTGCAGGAAGTTCGGGTCGGTGAGCACGGTGAAGCGCCCGAACCGCAGGAGCGCCGTCGCCGTGCCGCCGAACGTGAGCGTCGCGCTCGCGGCGTCGCTCACGGCGCGCCCAGCCCTTCGAGGTGGACCGACTTGCGCACCGTGAGCTCGTCGAGCAGGTCCGGCCCGTACCCCGCTCCCCCGCCGCTGCCGCGGCGCGGGTCCGCCGAGCCGCCCGGCGCGCCGCCGAACACCGCGTTGACCTTGACCGTGCCGACGTCGAGCACGTCCGCCGCGCGCAGCGCGTGGGCGAGCGACGGCGTGAGCACGGTCGCCGCGAGACCGTAGGCCGACGCGGACGCGCGGCGCAGGGCCTCGTCGAAGTCCGCCACGCGCACGACCGGCGCGACGGGCCCGAACGTCTCGGCGGTGAGGAGGTCGACGTCGTCCGGGCACCGGTCGAGCACGGTCGGCGCGTAGTACGACCCCGGCCGGTCGAGCCGTCGCGCGCCGGTGACGAGCTCCGCGCCCGCCGCGAGCGCCTCCCGCACGTGCTCCTCCACGACGCCGAGCTGTTCGTCGTCGACGAGCGGCCCCATCGTCGTGGCGTCGTCGCCGGGGTCGCCCACCACGACCGCGTCCGCGAGGCGCGCGAGCTCGGCGACGACCGCGTCCGCGACCTCCTCGACGACGTAGGCGCGCTCGACCGCGGTGCAGAGCTGCCCGCCGTTCGTGAACGCGCCCGTCGCGATCTGGCGCGCGGCGAGGACGGGGTCCACGCCCGCGTCGACGACGAGCGGGTCCTTGCCGCCGTTCTCGAGCAGCACCTTCGCGCCGCGCGCCCCGGCGACGGCCGCGATCCGGCGCCCCGCGGCCGTCGACCCGACGTGGGCGACGAGCGCGACGCCGTCGTGGGCGACGAGCGCCTCGCCCGTCCCGCCGTCCCCGCTCACGACGCGCAGCACGTCGGCAGGGAGGGCCGCGGCCACGAGCTCGGCCAGGCGGACCCCGGGCGCGTCGCTGCGCTCGGACGGCTTGTGCACGACCGCGTTGCCGGTGACGAGCGCCGCGGCGAGCAGCCCGGCGGCGGCGGGGTACGGGTCGTTCCACGGCGTGATCACCGCGACGACGCCGCGCGGCTCGCGGCGCACGACGTCCAGCGCCGCCGGGTCCCCGGCGAGGACGCGTCCGGCGCGCCCGAGCCCCGCGACCGCGGCCTCGTCGAGCAGGTCCGCCGCGACCTCGGCCGAGGCGCGCGCCTCCGCCTCGAGCCGCCCCGTCGTCACCCGCAGCAGCGCGCCGAGCTCGTCGGCGGCGTCGCGCACGGACCGCGCCGCTGCGCGCAGGGCGGCCGCGCGGTCGGCCGGCGCGGTCGCGCGCCACGCGGGCCAGGCGGCCGCGGCGGCGCGGACGGCGGCGTCGACCTCGTCGGCCGTCGCGCACCGGACCGGGGCGGCGGGGCGCCCGGTCGCGGGGTCGGTCCGCTCGAGGCGGCGGTCTGCCGCGGCGGTCGCGGACAGGTCCGGGCGAGGAGTGGTCGGGGCGGTGGACGTGGTCATGCGGGCCTCCCGGCGACTGACACGAAGAGAACTACCCATAGGTGCGCCGTGGGCGTGCGAGAAGCGCTTCTCCGGGTGAGGGTGAAGTCGGGGTTGCAGCAGAGCCGACCCGCACGCGTCAGGCGGTGCCCCACGTTCTCGAGGCGCACCACGAGCCTGACCCGATCCAGGGAGGCTCGCAGCCCCATGCGCGTCCTCGGTGTCAACGCCCTGTTCCACGACCCGTCCGCCGCCCTCGTCGTCGACGGGCGCGTCGTCGCCGCCGCGGAGGAGGAACGCTTCTCGCGGCGCAAGCACGGCAAGCGCCCGCTCCCGTTCGCGGCGTGGGAGCTGCCGGAGAAGGCGATGGCCTGGTGCCTCGAGGAGGGCGGGCTGCGCCCCCAGGACCTCGACGCCGTCGCCTACTCGTTCGACCCGGCGCTCGCCAAGCCCGCCGAGGAGATGGGGCTGCCGGACCCGTGGGACTGGCTGCGCGTGCAGTACGCGGAGCGCGCGCCCCAGTTCCTCGCCACCGCGCTGCCGGGCCTGTCGCCGTCGACCGTCCGGTTCGTGCCGCACGAGGTCGCGCACGCCGCGTCGGCCGCGCTCGCCTCGCCGTTCCCGGTCGCGAGCGTCCTGTCGCTCGACGGTCGCGGGGAGCGCTCGTCCCACCTCGCGGGCCGCTACGACCACGGCCACCTGGAGGTGCTCGCGAGCCAGGAGCTCCCTCACTCCCTCGGGCTCGTCTACGAGTCGCTCACCGAGCACCTCGGGTTCCTCCGGTCGAGCGACGAGTACAAGGTCATGGCGCTCGCCTCCTACGGCGAGCCCCGCTTCCTCGACGACCTGCGCGAGGTCCTGTACGCGACCGGGGACGGCGGGTTCGTCGCGGAGGTGCCCGACTGGGAGCGCTGGGCTCCCCCGCGCACCGACGACGGCACGTGGGGCACCGAGCACGGCGGGCGCGCCGAGCACGCCGACCTGGCGGCCTCGGTGCAGGCGCGGCTCGAGGAGGTGCTCGTCGACCTCGCGACGTGGCTCCACGGGCAGACGGGCGACCGCGTGCTGACCATGGCGGGCGGGACGGCGCTGAACTGCGTCGCGAACTCGCGCGTCTGGCGCGAGTCGCCGTTCGAGGAGGTCTGGGTCCAGCCGGCCGCGGGCGACGCGGGGACGGCCCTCGGGGCGGCGCTCCAGCTCGCGGCCGAGGCCGGCGACACCGTGGAGCCGATGGGCTCGGCGGCGCTCGGCCGCTCCTGGGGCGACGAGGCGATCGCGCGCTGGCTGCGCACCGCGAAGGTGCCGTTCACGACGCCGGACGACCTGCCGGCCGAGGTCGGGCGGATCCTCGCGGACGACGGGATCGTCGCGTGGTTCGACGGCCGCGCGGAGCTCGGGCCGCGCGCGCTCGGGCACCGCTCGCTGCTCGCGCACCCCGGCCCGGTGGAGAACCTCGAGCGGCTCAACGACGTCAAGGGGCGCGAGCAGTTCCGCCCGGTCGCCCCCATGGTGCTGCTGGAGGACGCGCCGGAGATCTTCTCCGGCGGGCCGGTCCCCAGCCCCTACATGCTCTTCGTGCACGACGTCGCGCCCGCGTGGCGCGAGCGCATCGCGGCTGTCGTGCACGTGGACGGCACCGCGCGCATCCAGACCGTCGACGACTCGACGCCGCGCCTCCAGGCGACGATCCGCGCGTTCAAGGAGCTCACCGGCCTTCCCGTCGTGGTCAACACGAGCCTCAACACCGCGGGCCGCCCCATGGTCGACGACCCCCGCGACGCGCTCGAGCTCTTCGGCTCCGCACCCGTCGACGCGCTCGTGCTGGGCCCGCACCTCGTGCGCCGGCCGGACGTGTTCGCCGCGCCCGCGGAGGTGACGGCATGAGCACGCCCGCCGCCCGCCCCGCGTCCCCGGTGCCGTACGCCGTCGTCGTGCCCTCGATCGGTCGCCCGTCGCTCGACCGGCTCCTGGAGACGCTGGTCGCCCGGCACGACGAGGCCGGCGCCACCGGGCCCGCCGAGGTGGTCGTGGCCGACGACCGCCGCCTGCCGCGCGCCGGGGCCGCGGGCGAGGTCCCGGCGCCGCTCGATCTCGGCGCCGCCGGGCGAGCGCTCGGCGCGCGCGTCGTGCGCACGGGCGGCCGCGGACCGGCCGCGGCCCGCAACGCGGGGTGGCGCTCGACCGCCGCGCCGTGGGTCGTGTTCCTCGACGACGACGTCGAGCTCCCGGCGGGCTGGGGCGAGCTCCTGGAGCGCGACCTCGCGACCGCGGCGCCGCGCACCGGCGGGGTGCAGGGAAGGCTCCACGTGCCGCTGCCCGCCGACCGGCGGCCGACGGACTGGGAGCGCGGGACCGCGGGCCTGGAGCGCGCGGCGTGGGCGACCGCCGACATGGCGTACCGCCGCGCCGCGCTCGAGGAGGTCGGCGGGTTCGACGAGCGCTTCCCGCGCGCGTACCGCGAGGACGCCGACCTGGCGCTGCGCGTGCGCGACGCAGGGTGGGCGCTCGTGCACGGCGCGCGCACGACGACCCATCCCGTGCGGCCCGCCGACGACGCGGTGAGCCTGCGCGTCCAGGCCGGCACGCGCGACGACGCCACCTTCCGCGCCCTGCACGGGCCGCGGTGGCGCGAGCGCGCCGAGACGGGCCGCGGCCGCCTCGCGTGGCACGTCGCGACCGTCGCCGCCGCGGGCCTCGGCCTCGGCGGGCTGCTCGCACGGCGCCCGCGCGTCGCGGCACTCGGCGCCCTCGCCTGGGCCGGTCTCACGGCGCAGTTCCTCGGCCGCCGGCTCGCGCCCGGACCGCGACCGGGCGACGACGCGTTCGGTCCCGAGCTGCGCCGCATGACCTGGACGAGCGCCGCCATCCCGTTCGCCGCCGTGGGGCACCGCGTCGCGGGCACGCTCGCCGCCCGCCGCGGGCTCGACCCGTGGCCCCCGCCGCTCGCGGCCGTGCTGCTCGACCGCGACGGCACGCTCGTGCACGACGTGCCGTACAACGGCGACCCCGCGGCGGTGCGCCCCGTCGACGACGCGCGCGCCGTGCTGGACGACCTGCGCGCCCGCGGGATCCGGCTCGGCGTGGTGTCCAACCAGTCCGGGATCGGACGCGGGCTCCTCACGCGCGTGCAGGTCGACGCGGTGGACGCGCGCGTCGAGGAGCTGCTCGGCCCGTTCGAGACGTGGCAGGTGTGCCCGCACGCACCGGAGGACGCGTGCGCGTGCCGCAAGCCCGGCCCGGGCCTGGTGCTCGCGGCGGCGGACGCGCTCGGCGTCGAGCCGTGGCGGTGCGCGGTCGTCGGCGACATCGGCGCCGACGTCGGTGCGGCGCTCGCCGCGGGCGCGACGCCGGTCCTCGTGCCGACGCCCGTGACGCGCCCCGAGGAGGTCGCCGCCGCGCCCCGCGTCGCGACCGACCTCGCCGACGCCGTTCGCGCGCTCGACGACCGCCTTCCCGGCGCCGCCACCGACACCGACGCCGACCCGGACGCCGCCGACCCGCAGGGCGCGTCCCGCACCGAGGAGCGGGCGGCATGAGCGCCGACGTGCTCGCCGTGCGCCTCGACAGCGACGGCGACGTGCTGCTCACGGGCCCCGCGATCCGGGCGATGGCGCACGCGGTCGCGGCCCGCGGCGGCCAGGTCGACGTGCTGGCGGCGCCCGCGGGGCACGCCGCGGCACGCCTGCTCCCGGACGTGCGCGACGTGCTCGTGTTCGACGCGCCGTGGTCCGGCTACCGGCCCCCGCCCGTGGACCGCACGCGCGTGCTCGACCTCGTCGCGACGCTCGCCGCGCGGCGCTATGCCGCCGCGGTCGTCTTCACCTCGTTCCACCAGAGCCCGCTGCCCGCGGCGATGCTCCTCCGGCTCGCGGGGGTCGAGCACGTCGCCGCGGTGAGCGAGGACTACCCCGGTTCGCTCCTCGACGTGCGCCACACCCGCCCGGCCGGGCTGCACGAGGTGGAGGCGGCGCTCGACCTCGTGCGCGCCGCGGGGTTCGGCGGGCCGCCCGACGGTGACGCGCTGCGCGTGCGCCGCCCGCTCCCGGACGTCGCGGACCTCGTGCCCGCCGGTCCGTACGTCGTCGTGCACCCGGGCGCGTCGGTGCCCGCCCGCGCACCGGCGCCCGACCACGCGCGGGACCTCGTCGCGGCGCTCGTGGCGTCCGGCCGGCAGGTCGTCGTCACGGGCGGCCCGGGCGAGGCAGCGCTGGGCGCCCACGTCGCGGACGGTCGCGCCCGGGACCTCTCGGGCCGCACCGACCTCGCGGGCCTGGCCGCCGTGCTCGCGGGCGCGCGGTGCGTCGTGGTGGGCAACACCGGCCCCGCGCACCTCGCCGCCGCGGTGGGCACGCCCGTCGTGTCCCTCTTCGCGCCCGTGGTCCCGGCCGAGCGGTGGGCCCCCTGGGGGGTGCCGGTGGTCGTGCTGGGCGACCAGCACGCCGGGTGCCGCGACACGCGCGCCCGGGTCTGCCCGGTCGCCGGGCACCCGTGCCTGGGCGGGATCGAGCCCGACGACGTCGTCGCCGCCGTCGCGCGGCTCGAGGCCCCCCACGTCGTCGGGACTCCCCGGCCCCGCCCGGGCCGCACCACGACGGCCTGGGCGGCGGGGGTGGCGCGATGAGGATCCTCGTCTGGCACGTGCACGGGTCGTGGGCGACGGCGTTCGTCGCGGGCGGTCACGAGTACCTCGTCCCCGTCGTCCCTGACCGCGGGCCGGACGGCCGTGGCCGCGCCCGGACGTGGGACTGGCCGCCCGGCGCGCGCGAGGTGACGCCGCACGAGCTCGCCGACCTCGCGGCGGACGGCGCGGTCGACGTCGTGGTGCTCCAGCGCCCGGAGGAGGTCGAGCTGCTGCGCCGCTGGACCGGGCTCGTGCCCGGCCGCGACGTCCCGGCCGTCTACGTCGAGCACAACGCGCCCACCGGCCCCGCGGCCGCGACGCGGCACCCGCTCGCCGACCTCGACGTCGTCGAGGAGGGCCTCGTCCCGATCGTGCACGTGACGGCCTTCAACGCGCTCATGTGGGACACGGGCGACGCGCGCACGCTCGTCGTCGACCACGGCATCCCCGACCCCGGCCCCCTCTACACCGGTGAGCGGGCGAGCGTCGGCGCCGTCGTCAACGAGCCGGTGCGGCGCTGGCGCGTCGCCGGGACCGACGTGCTCGTGGGCCTCGGCCGCCACGTGCCGCTCGACGTCTACGGCATGGGCGTCGGCAAGCTCGCCGAGCACCTCTCCGCACCGCCCGGCGCCGCGCCGCACGATCTGCCGCACGGCCTGCACGACGACGTCCCGCAGGCCGCGATGCACGCGCGGCTCGCGACGTCGCGCGCCTACCTGCACCCCTACCGCTGGACGAGCCTCGGGCTCTCGCTCCTGGAGGCGATGGCGCTCGGCCTGCCCGTCCTCGCGCTGCCGACGACGGAGGCGCCCGTCGCGGTGCCCCCGGCGGCGGGGCGCCTCAGCTCCCGCCCCGACGAGCTCGCCGCGACGGCGCGGCGCTGGCTCGCCGACCCCGACGACGCACGCGAGCACGGCCGGGCGGCGCGCGCCCACGTGCTCGAGCACTACTCCCACGCCGCGTTCCTGCGGCGCTGGGACACGGTCCTGACGGAGGTGACCTCATGAAGATCGCGATGATCTCCGAGCACGCCAGCCCCCTCGCCGCGCTCGGCGGCGTCGACGCGGGCGGGCAGAACGTCCACGTCGCGTCGCTCGCCACCCGGCTCGGTGCCCAGGGCCACCGCGTCGAGGTGTTCACGCGCCGCGACGACGCGTCCCTCCCCGAGCGCGTGCCCCTCGCGCGCGGCGTGGACGTCGTCCACGTGGACGCCGGCCCGCCCGTGGCCGTGCCCAAGGACGACCTGCTCCCTCACATGGACGCGTTCGGCGCGGACCTGCTGCGGCGGTGGATCGAGCCCGGGCCGCGCCCCGACGTCGTGCACGCGCACTTCTGGATGTCCGGGATCGCGGGCCTGCTGTCCGCGCCCGCGCTCGGCGTCCCGCTCGTGCAGACGTTCCACGCCCTGGGGTCCGTCAAGCGCCGCCACCAGGGCGCGCAGGACACGAGCCCGGCCGAGCGCGTCGCGCGCGAGCGCCTGCTGTGCCGCGCGGTCGACCGGATCGTCGCGACGTGCGCCGACGAGGTCGCCGAGCTCGTGGCCCTCGGCGCGGACCCCGACCGCATCGACGTCGTCCCGTGCGGGGTCGACCTCGGCCGGTTCCTGCCCGACGCCGACCGCACCGGCCACCTGCACCGCGAGCCCGGACACCTGCGCCTGCTCTCGGTCGGCCGCCTCGTCGAGCGCAAGGGCGTGGACACGGTGATCGAGGCGCTCGCGGAGCTGCCGGGCGCCGAGCTCGTCGTGGCGGGAGGCCCGGCCGCGGACGACCTGGACGCCGACCCCGAGGTGCTCCGGCTGCGCGCCGTCGCCGACGCGTGCGGCGTGACGGACCGGGTGCGGTTCGTGGGCAGCGTGACCCAGGACGACGTGCGCGAGCTCATGCACGCGGCCGACGCCGTGGTCTGCGACCCCTGGTACGAGCCGTTCGGCATCGTCCCCCTCGAGGCGGCCGCGTGCGGGCGCCCGGTCGTCGGCGCGGCCGTGGGCGGGCTGCTCGACTCGGTCGTCGACGGACGCACCGGCCTGCTCGTCCCGCCGCGCGACCCGGGTGCGCTCGCGGCGGCGCTGCGGCGGCTCGCCGACGACCCGGCGTTCGCGGAGCGCCTGGGCTCGGCCGCACGCGTCCGGGCCGAGCACCTGTACGGGTGGTCGACCGTCGCGGCCCGCACCGCCGAGTCGTACGAGCGCGTCGTGGCCGCACGCCGCGCCGTGCCGGACCGCGCGCGCCAGGTCGTCGGCGCGCGCGCCGCGCTGCGGGCGGTGAGCGCACCGTGACCCCGCACGGGCACGGGCGCACCGACGGCCCGCAGGACGCGGCCCGACGCTGGCTGCACGACCACGCCGCGGACCTGCACGACGGCCTCGACCTGCTCACCGCCGAGGCGGGCCGGATCGACGCGTGGGGCGCACGGCTCGCCGACACCGTGCTCGCGGGCGGGCGCCTGCTCGTCGCGGGCAACGGTGGCAGCGCGGCCGAGGCACAGCACCTCACCGCCGAGCTCGTGGGGCGCTTCGACGGCGAGCGCACGCCGCTGTCGGCGATCAGCCTGCACGCGGAGACGTCGAGCCTCACCGCGATCGTCAACGACTACGGCATCGGCGAGATGTACGCGCGGCAGGTCGCCGCGCACGGGCGGCCCGGCGACGTGCTCGTGCTGCTGTCCACGTCGGGCGAGAGCGAGAACGTCGTCGCCGCGGCGCGCCGCGCGCGCGACCTCGGCCTCACGACGTGGGCGCTCACCGGGCCCCGGGACTGCTCGCTGGCCGAGGCGTGCGACGACGTGCTCGCCCTGCACGGGGCGTCGACCTCGTCGGTCCAGGAGCTCCACCTCGTCGTCGTCCACGCGCTGTGCGCGGCGCTCGACGCGCACGTGCGCCACCGGGAGGCAGCCGCCCGGGAGGAGTCGGCTGGCGTGACGGCCGACGGTCCGCCCGTCGAGGTGCCTACGACGTCTGAGGGGCCGCGGGTCGTCGTGGTCGGCGACGTGCTGCTCGACCGGGACGTCGACGGCCAGGTGACGCGCTTCTCCCCCGACGGACCGGTGCCCGTGGTCGACACGCTCGGCGTCCGGCGCAGCCCCGGCGGGGCGGGGCTCACGGCCCTGCTCGCGGCCGACGCCGCGCGCGTGCGCCTCGTCGCGCCGTTCGGCGACGACGAGGCGGGCGGCGAGCTGCGCGCGCTGCTGCGCCCGCACCTCGACGTCGTCGCGCTGCCGCAGGTCGGCACGACCCGGCGCAAGACCCGCGTGCGCTCCGGCGGGCAGACCGTCGTGCGCGTCGACGACGGCGGCCCGGCACGGCCCGACGACGTGCCCGAGCGCGCCGTCCGCGCGGCGCTCGGGGGCGCCGACGTCGTCCTCGTCTCGGACTACGGGGCCGGGACGACGCACGCCGGCCCCGTGCGCGACGCGCTCGAGCACGCGGCCCGCGACCGGACGGTCGTGTGGGACCCCCACCCGCGCGGCGGGCCGCCCGTGCCCGGGACCGCGGTCGTGACCCCCAACCTCGCCGAGGCGCTCGACGCCGCGGAGGCGCTCGGTCTGGAGGCGCGCGCCGACGACCCGGGCGGCCTCGCCCGGTCGCTCGCCGCGGCGTGGGGCGTCCGGGCGGTGTGCGTCACCGCGGGCGAGCACGGCGCGTTCGTCGCGCGCGCCGACGGCGAGCCCGCGTACGTGCCCGCGACCGTGGCGCACGGCGACCCCTGTGGCGCGGGCGACCGGTTCGCCTCGACGGTGGCGGTCGCGCTCGCGCGCGGCGCCGAGCTCGTCGAGGCGGTGGTCGCCGCGGTCGGGTCGGCGTCGGAGTGGGTCGCCACCGGCGGCGCCGAGGGCTACCGCCGGCGCGCGGACACGGCGACCCGGCACGCGTCCGGGGCCCCACGGACGGCGCCGGAGCATGTCACCGCGCCCGCGCCCACGGACCCGGCCCCCGAGGACGTGGCGGCGCGCCTGCGCGCCCGCGGGGGCACCGTCGTCGCCACCGGCGGGTGCTTCGACATCCTCCACGCGGGCCACGTCGCGACGCTCGAGGCCGCGGCGCGCCTTGGGGACCACCTCGTCGTGCTGCTCAACGGCGACGCGTCCGTGCGGCGGCTCAAGGGGCCGCAGCGCCCCGTCGTCGGGCAGGCCGACCGCGCGCGCGTCCTCGCGGCGCTCGACTGCGTGTCGGCCGTCGTCGTGTTCGACGAGGACGACCCGCGCGCCGCGCTCGATCGCCTGCGCCCGGACGTGTGGGCGAAGGGCGGCGACTACACCGAGGAGACCCTGCCGGAGGCGGAGGTGGTCCGGCGCCACGGCGGCCGGGTCGTCGTCCTGCCGTACGTCGACGGCCGTTCCACGACCTCGATCCTCGAACGCTCCGGGCGGTTCGCGCCGGGGCTCCCGACCCTGACGGAGGAGACCACCGCATGACCTCGACCACCTCGACCACCTCGACCACCTCGACCACCTCGACCACCCCGCAGCCCGACCAGGGCCTGGTGCCACGCGAGCTCGGCACCGTCTACGTCACGGGCGGCGCGAGCGGCCTGGGCGCCGCGCTCGTCGACGCCGTGACGGCGGCGGGCGGCAAGCCGGTCGTCCTCGACCGGGTCGCGCCCACGGGCGGCGTGCCCCACGCGGTCGTCGACCTGTCCGACTCCGCCGCGGCTGCCGCGGCGGTCGAGCGCCTCGCCCTGGAGGTCGGACCGCCCGACGCGGTCGTGACTGCCGCGGGCACCGACGCGTGCGGGCGGCTCGACGAGATCGACGTCGAGGCGTGGGAGCGCGTCGTGCGCGTCAACCTGTTCGGCACGGTCGCGGTCGTGCGCGCCGCGCTGCCCTTCCTCGAGGAGCGGCGCGGGACGGTCGTCACCGTCGCGTCGACGCTCGGCCTCAAGGGCGTCTCGGACGCGACCGCGTACTGCGCGTCCAAGTTCGCCGTGCGTGGCTTCTCCCAGGCGCTCGCCGCCGAGCTCGCGGGACGCGTCGGCGTGACCTGCCTCGTGCCCGGCGGGATGCGCACCGCGTTCTTCGACGGCCGGACCGAGCAGTACAAGCCCGGCCCGGACGCCGACCTCAACGACCCGCGCGCGACCGCGGCCGCCGTCGTCACCGCGCTGCGCCAGCCCGTGGGCTGCGAGATCCGCGAGATGCTCGTCATGGCCTCCGGCGAGACGTCGTGGCCGTGACGGCGGGCGCGACCGAGCTGGCGCCCGACCTGCCGGGGCTCGCCGGGCAGGACGAGGGCACGGTCCTCGTGCTGCGCGCGCTCGGGCTCGGGGACGCGCTGACCGCGGTCCCGGCCCTGCGGGGCGTGCGGCGCGCGTGGCCCGGGCGCCGCGTCCTGCTCGCCGCGCCGGAGGAGGTGGGCGGCTGGCTCCGCGACCTCGGCCTGGTCGACGGCGTGGTGCCCGCGCAGGGCCTCGCACCCCTCGCGTGGGTCGAGGAGTCCGAGGCGGTGACCGGCGCTGCGCCCTCCGGGCACGTCGCCGTGAACCTGCACGGCAGCGGGCCCCAGAGCCACCGCGTGCTCCTGGACACCGCGCCCGAGCAGGTCGTCGCGTACGCGTCGCGCGAGGCCGGGGTCGCCGGGCCGGGCTGGGACCCCGACGAGCACGAGGTCGACCGCTGGTGCCGTCTGGTCACGACCGCGGGCGGCGCGTGCTCGCGTGAGGACCTGCGGCTCGACCCGCCGGCGGCGCGCGGGCGGCACGTCGTCGTGCACCCGGGCGCGGCGTCGGGGTCGCGTCGCTGGCCCGCGGACCGCTTCGCCGCCGTCGCGCGCGACCTCGCCGCCGCGGGGCACGACGTCGTCGTGACGGGCGGCCCCGACGAGCGCGACCTCTGCGCGCGCGTCGTCGCGGACGCCGCCGCGTCCCTCGAGGAGACGACGGGGGTGACGGAGACGACGGGCACGGTGACCGACACCGCGGGCACGCTCGACCTGCCCGCGCTCGCCGACGTCGTCGCGACGGCACGCCTCGTGGTGTGCGGCGACACGGGCGTCGCGCACCTCGCGACGGCCTTCGGCACCCCGTCGGCCGTCCTGTTCGGGCCGACCCCGCCGTCGGCGTGGGGCCCGGCGATCGACCCGGAGCGGCACGTCGTGCTCTGGCACGGCGGCGACGCGACGCCCGCGCAGCCCGGCGGGCACCGCGGCGACCCGCACGCCGCCGACCTCGACCCGGCGCTCGACCGGATCACCGTCGACGAGGTCGTCGAGGCCGCGCGCTCGCTCCTCGCGGGACCCGAGGACGCCGTCGAGATGCGGGCGGGCGGCCGGGTCCCGAGGGTCGAGCCATGACCTCTCCCGTTCTCGACCCCCGCACCGATGGAAGGACCCCACCATGACCGGCCCCACCTCCCCCGATCC
>NZ_LUAZ01000031.1:0-53609 GCF_001647255.1 Cellulosimicrobium sp. I38E | reverse complement strand
CGCGGTGCCCGCCCCCGCCGACCCGGCGTCCGCCGTCGGCCCGCGCACCGAGGAGGTGCCCGCATGAGCGTCTTCCCGCCCGACACGGTGCAGACCGACCCGACCACCCCGGACGCTCCGTCGCCCGCCGGCGCCCGGACCCGGGTCGACGCGCGACGCGTGTGGACCGTGGCCGCCGCCGTCGCGCTGCCGCTCGCGGTGCTCGGCCTGCTGCTGTGGGCGCTGTGGGACCCGCAGGAGCGGCTCGACACGGTGAAGGCGGCGATCGTCAACCTCGACGAGCCCGTCGAGGTCGACGGCCAGACGGTCCCGCTGGGCCGCCAGCTCACGGCCGGGCTGGTGAGCGGCGGTGCGGCTTCGACGGACACCGGGCCGGTCGCCGTCCAGCCCGACCCCGGCACGACGAACTACGACTGGGTCATCACCGACGCCGCCGACGCCGCGTCCGGGCTCGCCGACGGCACGTACTCCGCCGTCGTGACGATCCCGGAGGACTTCTCCGCCGCGGCCACGTCGTTCAGCGGCGACGCGTCCGACGCGACCCAGGCCACGCTGACCGTCGAGACGGCGCCCGGCGGACGGGTCGTGGACGAGGCGCTCGCGCGCATCGTCACGACGACCGCGACCTCCGTGCTCGGCACGACGCTCACCGAGAACTACGTCGACGGCGTGCTCGTCGGCTTCACGACCCTGAACGAGCAGCTCGGCGAGGCCGCGGACGGCGCCGACCAGCTCGCCGACGGCGCGTCCCAGGCGAACGACGGGGCGACGCAGCTCGCGTCCGGCGCGGGCGAGCTCGCGACCGGCGCCGGGGCGCTCGCGTTCGGGGTCGGCGAGCTCGGCTCGGGCGCGGACCGGCTCGCGTCCGGCGCGGGCGACCTCGCGACCGGGGCGCAGGGCGTCGCCACCGGGTCGCGGCAGGTCGCGGACGGGGTCGCGCAGTCCGCGTCCGGCGCGGGCTCGCTCGCGTCCGGCGCCCAGGGTCTGGCCGACGGCGTCACGGGCGTCTCGGGTGGCGCGTCCGACCTCGCGAGCGGGCTCGGCACGCTCGACGCCTCGATCTCGGCCGTCCCTCTCCCCGGCGGAGGGTCCACGTCGCTCCCGGCGCTCGGGACCCGGCTCGCGACGGGCTCACGAGACGTCGCCGGCGGGCTCGCGCAGGTCGTCGCCGGGATCGAGCAGCAGAAGGTCCAGGCGGGGTGCGCGGCCGACCCGACGTCGCCCGCCTGCGTGGCGCTCGACCAGCAGCTCGCCGCGCTGCGGCCGCTCGCGGTCGGCGCGGCCGAGGTCGCGGCGGGCAACGCCGCCCTGGCAGGGGCGCCGTCGGGCGCGAACGGGCCCACCGGGCTCTACGCCCTCGCGGCCGGGGTCGACCAGGCCGCGCAGGGCGCGGACCGGCTCGCGAGCGGGGCGGCGCAGACCGCCACGGGCGCGACGGGCGTGGCCGGGGGAGCGCGCGACCTCTCGACGGGGCTGGGGCAGCTTGCGACCGGCGCCGACCAGGTGGCCGACGGCGCGGCACAGCTCGCCGGCGGGGCGGGCGAGCTCTCGACGGGGGCGGAAGGGCTCGCGACGGGTGTCGGGGCGCTCGGGACGGGCGCCGACCAGCTCGCGACCGGGACCCAGGACCTCGCGACGGGCGCGGGCGACCTCGCGGGCGGCGTCGGGCAGCTCGCGGACGGGACGACCGAGCTCGCCCAGGGCCTCGGCGACGCGACGGAGCAGATCCCCTCGTACACGGACGCCGAGCGGGAGAACCTCTCCACGGTCGTCGCGGACCCCGTGGCCGCTCCCGGCGTCGAGGACCTCGGCACCGGGTCGACCGGTCCGCTGTTCGCGGTCCTCGCCCTGTGGCTCGGTGCGCTCGCGATCTTCGTCGCGTTCCCGCCCGTGCCCGCCAAGCTCATCGGGTCGACGCGGACCGCGGGGCGGCTCGCGCTCGCCGCGCTCGCGCTGCCCGCGGGGATCGCCGCCGCGACCGGCCTCGTGGTCGGCGGCGTCCTCGCCGCGGTCGAGGGGGCGAGCGCGGGCGGCTGGATCGGTCTGCTCGCGACCGGGGCGCTCGCGTCGGTGGTCTTCGTCGCGCTCAACCAGGCGCTCGCCGCGCTCCTCGGGAACGTGGGGCGGGCCATCAGCCTGCTCGTCGCGGTGCTGCTCGTCGCGACCGGCATCGTCGCGACCGTCCCGCCCGCGCTCACGGGCCTGCGCGACGTCCCGCCGGTCGGCTCGGCGCTCCGCCTGCTCACGTCGATCGTCGACCCCGGGGCGGCCGGGGGAGCGGGTGACGCCGTCGCGCTGGTGCTCTGGGGCCTCGCGTCGGTGGCGGTGACGACGCTCGTCGTCGCCCGCCGCCGGTCGGTCCGCGTGGAGCAGCTGCTCCGCGCATGAGCCGGGGTCTGGCGCCGAGCGCCGCCGGCACGAGAGGATGCCCCGCATGACGCTCGGGGGCCAGGCAGCGGGACGACGGTGGACCGAGCGCGCGGGGCGGCTCGCGAGCGTGCTGGGGGTCGTCGCGGCGGTCGTCGGCGCGAGCCTGCTCGTCGCGTGGGCGAACCGGTGGTACGGCGCGGAGATGTTCGCGCGGTCCGCGGGCGAGCCGGACGGCGCAGACTGGTGGTACGTGTACGACCGTCTGCACCAGGCGCACGCGACGCTCGTCGCGGCGGTCGTCGCGCTCGTCGTCGCGGGGCTGCTCGGGGCCGTCGGCCGTCGGGCGCGGAGCTCGCGGCCGGGTCCTGCCCTCGAGGCCACGCGATCCTGATCGCGCCGTGTCACCGGCTGCGTCGGCGTGGCGCGGTGCGGGTGTGGGCGGCTGCCGTCAGACTCGCTCGGCAGGACGCGGACGGCGGGAGCCGTCCGTCGGGCGAGGGGACGGTGCACCGATGGACCAGCAGAAGGCACGAGAGATCAAGTCGCAGCTCGCGGACTACGCGCGCGAGCTCGCGGAGCGGTCGGGCCTGCCGGGCCGGTCGGGCACCGCGATCGAGGCGCGCGACGTGCCCGACGCGGCGGAGGTCGTGCGCGCGCCCACCCTCGCGATCGGCCTCGCCCCGCACGACGACGGCGGGTACGCCATCGCGGTCCGGTACCGGCTGGGCGTGCCGACGGCGCGCAGCATCGCGCGCAAGGTCGCGTCGGAGGCGGGGGACACGGTCGACGTGCGGCGCACGGGCCGCATCCGCCCGCTGACCGGTGCAGGTCGGGGTGGTGGTGGCGAGAGCGGGCCCGGCCTGCGGCCTCCGGTCGTCACGGCCTACGCGACCGGCGAGACCGGCCGGGTGCGGCCGCTGCGTCCGGGCGTCTCGATCGCCCACGTGGACGTCACCGCCGGGACGCTCGGCGCGTTCGTGCGCCTCGGCGAGCCGCCCGTGGAGGGCGCGGACGCCGCGTCGGTCTACGCGCTCTCGAACTGGCACGTGCTCGCGGGGTCGCCGTCCGCCCGGGTCGGGGACGTCGTCGTGCAGCCCGGTCCCGCCGACGGCGGCAGCGCGCCCGACGACCGTGTCGGGACCCTCGCCGCGCTCGTCCCGCTGGAGGCGGGCGTCACGCAGACCGTCGACGCCGCCGTCGCGCTCCTCGACGACCCGGCCGTGGACGCGGAGTACCCCGTCGGCCGGGTCACGGAGACGGCGGTCGCGCTGGGCGGCGAGGCGGTCGGCAAGTCCGGCCGGACCACGGGCGTCACGACGGGCCGCGTCACGGCCATCGAGCTCGACGACGTCGTGGTGGGCTACGGCGACGGGCTCGGCGCGCTGCGGTTCGACGACCAGATCGAGGTCGAGTCGACGCGCGACGGGCCGTTCTCGCGCGGCGGCGACTCGGGGTCGCTCGTGTACCGGGAGGACGGCGTGGCGCTGGGCCTCTTGTTCGCCGGGTCGGAGACGGGCGGCGCGAACGGCACCGGGCTCACGTACTGCAACCCGATCGGGACGGTGCTGGAGCGGCTCGGCGCGACGCTGCTCGACTGACGGCGCCCGGCACGGGCTCCTGGCCCTGCCGCGAACGCCCCGACGGGCGCACAATGGGTCCGGGAGGTGGTTCGCCGTGGCGACCCTCGAACGAGCCCGCGAGGCCAAGGCCGCGCTCCGCGACGAGCTGGCGGGCCTCGACGGCGTGACCGGCGTCGGAATCGCCCGCGCCGACGCGTCGGGCGCGCCCGTGCGCGGTCCGCGGGCGCAGGACGTCGTCGACGACTGGCTGCTGCGCGTCAACGTGACCTCCGACGAGGTCGACGTCCCCGAGACCGTCGACGGCGTCGAGGTCGAGGTGCGCGTCGTCGGCCAGGTGAGCGCCTCGCGCGCCTGAGCCTCCCGCACGGGGCGTGCCCGGCACCGCACCGGGAGGTGCAGCACCGGGCACGGGAGGTCCGGACCGGGCGGTCCTGCGGTCAGACGCCGGCGAGCTGCGCGGTCGGCGTGGTCGGGGTGGTGGCCGTCGGGGCCGGGCTCGTGGCCCGGCTGGAGAACGACCGCAGCCGCAGGCTGTTGCCCACGACGAAGACGCTGGAGAACGCCATCGCGGCCCCTGCGAGCATGGGGTTGAGCAGGCCGAGCGCGGCGAGCGGGATCGCGGCGACGTTGTAGGCGAAGGCCCAGAACAGGTTCACCTTGATCGTGCCGAGCGTCCGCCGCGCGAGGCGGATCGCGTCGGCCGCGGAGCGCAGGTCGCCCCGCACGAGCGTGATGTCGGCGGCCTCGATCGCGACGTCCGTGCCCGTCCCCATGGCCAGGCCCAGGTCCGCCTGGGCGAGGGCCGCGGCGTCGTTCACGCCGTCGCCGACCATCGCGACGACCTTGCCCTCACCCTGGAGCCGGCTGACGACGTCGACCTTGTCGCGCGGCAGGACCTCGGCGATCACCTCGTCGATGCCGACCTCGGCCGCGATCCGGCGCGCGACGGTGGCGTTGTCGCCGGTGAGGAGCACCGGGGTGAGGCCGAGCGCGCGGAGCTGGCGGATCGCCTCGGCGCTCGTGGGCTTGACCGCGTCGGCCACCACGAGGACGCCGCGGGCGCGCCCGTCCCAGCCGACGACGACGGCCGTCCCGCCCTGCTCCTCGGCGCGGGCCTTGGCGTCGGCGAGCTCGCGCGGGAGGTGCTGCGCCCACTCGGCCAGGAGCGACTCGCGGCCGACGAGGACGGCGTGCCCGTCGACGACGCCCTGCACGCCCTTGCCCTCGACATTGGTGAACTCCGTGGGCACGGGGAGAGCGCCGACCTCCTGGACGGCGCCCCGGGCGATCGCCCGGGCGACCGGGTGCTCGGACGCGTCCTCGAGCGCCCCGGCGAGGCGCAGGAGCTCGGCGCGGTCGACCCCGGTGCCGGTGACGACGTCGGTCAGCGTCATGACGCCCGTGGTCACGGTCCCCGTCTTGTCGAGCACGACCGTGTCGACGGAGCGCGTGGACTCCAGGACCTCCGGGCCCTTGATGAGGACGCCCATCTGCGCGCCGCGCCCCGTCCCGACGAGCAGCGCCGTCGGGGTGGCGAGGCCGAGGGCGCACGGGCACGCGATGATGAGCACCGCGACGGCGGCCGTGAACGCGGCCGAGGCGGGCGCGCCCGCGCCGAGCCACGCACCGAGGGTGCCGACGGCGATCGCGATGGCGATCGGGACGAAGACGGCCGAGACGCGGTCGGCCAGCCGCTGGACCTGGGCCTTGCCGGACTGGGCGTCCTCGACGAGCCGGGCCATCTGCGCGAGCTGGGTGTCGCCGCCGACGCGCGTGGCGCGCACGACGAGGCGTCCGCCCGCGTTGACGGTCGCGCCGGTGACGGCGTCGCCCTCGCCCACCTCGACGGGGACGGACTCGCCCGTGAGCATCGAGGCGTCGACGGCGGACGTGCCGGCGACGACCGTGCCGTCCGAGGCGATCTTCTCGCCGGGGCGCACGACGAACTCGTCGCCCACGGCGAGCTCGGAGATCGGGATGCGGGTCTCGGCGCCGTCGCGCAGCACCGCCACGTCCTTGGCCCCGAGCTCGAGCAGGGCGCGCAGCGCGGCGCCCGCCTGCCGCTTGGACCGCTTCTCGAAGTAGCGGCCGGCGAGGATGAAGGTCGTGACGCCGGCCGCGACCTCCAGGTAGATGTTCCCGGCGCCGTCGGTGGGCGCGACGGACAGCGTGAACGGGTGCGTCATGCCCGGCTCCCCGGCCGTGCCGAGGAACAGCGCGTAGAGCGACCACAGGAACGCGGCGCCGGTCCCCACGGAGATGAGGGTGTCCATCGTCGCCGCGCCGTGGCGCAGGTTGGTCCACGCGGCGCGGTGGAACGGCCAGGCCGCCCACACCACGACCGGCGCGGCGAGCGCGAGGCTGGCCCACTGCCAGTACGTGAACTGGAGCGCGGGGACCATCGCCATCGCGATGACCGGGACCGAGAGCACCACGGCCCCGACCAGGCGCTGCCGCAGCGCGGTGAGCTCGGGGTCGGCGTCCTCCGCCTCGGCCGGCTCCGGGACCTCGGGGTCCTCGACGCGGGGGAGCTGGGCGGTGTAGCCCGTCTTCTCGACCTCGGCGATGAGCGTGGCGGCGTCGACACCGTCCGGGACGGTGACCTTCGCCTTCTCCGTCGCGTAGTTCACGGTCGCGGTGACGCCCTCGAGGCGGTTGAGCTTCTTCTCGATCCGCATCGCGCACGAGGCGCACGTCATCCCGCCGATCTCGAGCTCGACGAACGTCCCCGGTGACGGGGCGGCCGGTGCTGTCATGAGGTCCTCCTTCCGGCCCGGAAGCGCGCTGCCGGGCGTGCGGGTGCGGTCAGTGGTCGTGCGTGGCCGGGTCGTGACCGGCCGCGGGGGCGTCGTCGGGTGCGGGGGCGCCGTCGGCGGTCGCCTCGACGACGAACGCCGCGGTCCGCACCTGGCTCTCCACCTGGAAGTCGAGGTAGAGCAGGTAGCGGCCCGGTGTGGGCGCCTCGACGCCGAACGACACGGTCGGACCCGAGCCCTGGCCCGCCTCCGGCTCGTCGCCCTCGGGGTGCGCGTGCAGGTAGGCGAGGTCGCCGTCGCGCAGCGCGACGAGGTGCCCGTAGGCCCCGAGGTAGGGCTCGAGCGTCGTGACCGGCTCGCCGTCGCGCGTGACCTCGACGGTCAGTCGGGAGGACGTCCCGGCCTCGAGCTGCCCGTCGAGCGCGACGTCGTAGCCGTCGACCGACGCCGTGGTGGAGACCTCGGCGGCACGGACCGGGACGACGTCGCCCGCGACGTCGACCGTGCGGGTCAGCGTGACGGCGTCGCCCGCGCTGGGCGCGGCGTCGGCGTAGACGCGGTAGGTCCCGGCGGCGTCCCAGGTCCAGGGGAGCGACCAGCGCCCGTCCGCGTCCATCACGGGGTGGACGTGCCGGAAGTGCGCGCCGTCGGAGCGCACGACGATCAGGTGGAGCCGCTGCTCGTGCGAGACGTCGAACTCCGTGACGGGTTCGTCCGCAGGGTCGGTGACGGTGAACGCCAGCTCTCCGGCCTCGCCCACGGTCGAGGGAGCCGTGACCTCGCCCAGCGTGTACCCGGCCTGCTCCAGGGACAGTCCGCGCGTCACGTCCGTTCCTCTCGTGCTCTCCTGCTCGGGGGTGTCGCCCGTGGCGACGTGCTGCTCGGGGGCGTGCGAGGCGGCCGGTGCCGGGGCTGCTCCCTCGGGGACGACGGCGGCGGCGACCGCGGCCGAGGCGGCGAACACGACGCCGAGCCCCACGGCGTACAGCCCGATCCGGGCGGGGGCTCTCATGGCACCCGTACCGCCTGGTACCCGGCCTCGTCGACGGCGGCCACGACCGCGGCGTCGTCGAGGGGCTGGTCGGCCGTGACGACGAGCCGACCGGTGGTCGCGCTGACGTCGATCGCGGTGACGCCGGGCACCTGCTCGACCTCCTCGCGCACCGACATCTCGCAGTGGCCGCAGGTCATGCCGGTCACCTGGTACTCGATCTCGACGATGCTCATCGCGCTCCTCCTCGTCTCGGATACCCCGGTGGGGTATCGAACGATCGTGAATATACCCACCAGGGGTATGTGGGTCAAGGGTCGGAGGTCGCGCGACAATGGAGGACGTGACCACCGAGCGACTTCCCCGCGTCCGTGCGTCCGAGCTCGTCGGGCGCGGCTGGCTCAACACCGGCGGCCGGGACGTGACCCTCGCCGACCTGCGCGGAAAGGTCGTGGTGCTCGACTTCTGGACCTTCTGCTGCGTCAACTGCCTGCACGTCCTCGACGAGCTGCGCGAGCTCGAGGAGGCCCACCGCGACGTGCTGGTCATCGTCGGGGTGCACTCGCCCAAGTTCGAGCACGAGGCGGACTCGGCGGCGCTCGCGGCCGCGGTCGAGCGGTACGAGGTCCACCACCCCGTGCTCGACGACCCGGAGCTCGTCACGTGGTCCGCCTACGCAGCGCGCGCCTGGCCGACGCTCGTGGTCGTCGACCCCGAGGGCTACGTCGTCGCGCAGATGGCGGGGGAGGGGCACGCGTCCGCGATCGCCGCCCTCGTCGAGGAGCTCGTCGCGGAGCACGATGTGAAGGGCACGCTCCACCGGAGCGACGGCCCGTACGTGCCGCCCGCGCCGTCGTCGGGCACGCTGCGCTTCCCCGCGAAGGCGATCGAGCTGCCCGGCGGCAACCTCCTCGTCGCCGACGCCGGGCACCACTCTCTCGCCGAGCTCCTGCCCGACGGCGAGACCCTCGTCCGGCGCATCGGGTCCGGCGAGCGCGGGCTCGCCGACGGCCGCCCGGACGACGCACGGTTCGCCGAGCCGAACGGGTTGTGCCTCGTCCCGGTCGAGCTGCGGCCGTGGCTCGAGTACGACGTCGTCGTCGCGGACACGGCGAACCACGTCCTGCGCGGCGTGCGCCTCGCCGACGGCTACGTGACGACCGTCGCGGGGACGGGCGAGCAGTTCATGGTCGGCGGGGTCGAGAACGTCGTGCTGCGGGAGGGTCGACGGGGCGCCGACGTCACGGGCCGCGGTCCGGCCGAGGCGGGCGGGCAGTACGCGCCACTCGACGTGCGCCTCTCGTCACCCTGGGACGTGGCCTGGTCGCAGGACCTCGCGGCGTTCGTCGTGGCGATGGCGGGGAACCACACGCTGTGGGCTTTCGACGGCGAGCAGGGCTCGATGACGCACCTCGCCGGGACCATGAACGAGGGTCTGGAGGACGGGCCCGGTGCGTCGGCCTGGTTCGCCCAGCCGTCCGGGCTGGCCGTCGGTGCGGACCGGGCGATCTGGGTCGCGGACTCGGAGACGTCCGCGCTGCGCCGCGTGACCCCGGCGCCCGGCGGGGTCGTCGAGGTCCGGACCGCCGTCGGGCAGGGGCTGTTCGACTTCGGCCACCGCGACGGCCCGGCTGAGCAGGCGCTCATGCAGCACCCGCTCGGGGTGGCGACGCTGCCCGACGGGAGCGTCGTCGTCGCCGACACCTACGACGGCGCGCTCCGCCGGTTCGCGCCCGCGGCCGGCGACGCCGGGAGCGTCGGGGACGACACCTCCGGAACCCGCCTCGCCGGCGA
This sequence comes from Cellulosimicrobium sp. I38E, assembly GCF_001647255.1. Lineage (NCBI taxonomy): Bacteria > Bacillati > Actinomycetota > Actinomycetes > Micrococcales > Promicromonosporaceae > Cellulosimicrobium > Cellulosimicrobium sp. I38E. The sequence goes on along the minus strand of NZ_LUAZ01000031.1, from coordinate 44,118 downwards.
GGTCACGACCCTCGCGACGGGCCTCGCGGAGCCGAGCGGCGTCGTCGTGCAGGTGGGCGAGGGCCCGGGCGGCGAGCCGCAGGTGCACCTGCTCGTGGTCGAGTCCGCGGCGCACCGGCTGACCCGGATCGCGCTGCCCGCGACACTCGCGGGCGAGGTGCTCGACGGCGGCGCGCACCGCACGCAGCGGCCCGTCACCGACATCGAGGCCGGGCCGCTGTGGCTCGACGTCCCGTTCGTCCCGGCGCCGGGCCAGAAGCTCGACGACCGGTTCGGCCCGTCGACGGAGCTGCGCGTGAGCGCGACGCCGCCCGAGCTGCTGCTGTCCGGGGGCGGGACCGGCGTCGAGCTCGGACGCGACCTCGTCATCAACCCCGAGGTCCGCGAGGGCGTGCTGCACGTGACGGCGCGGGCGGCGTCGTGCGACGTCGTCCCGCTCGGCCCGGACGGCGAGCCCGACCCGGAGGTGTTCCCCGCGTGCCACCTCGCCCAGCAGGACTGGGGCGTCCCGGTCCGCGTCGTCGACCGGGGCGAGCCGGGAGACGTCCCGTCGCTCACGCTCCCGCTGCGGGGCTGAACGGCGCCGTCGAACCCGGGACTGCTCCCCAGCGCGACCTACTCGTGAGGAACGACCCCGGGTTCGGCATCGGTAGGACGGCCGGCGCGACGCGTGGCGTCAGGCCCAGGTGAGGAGCTCCTCGCCGTGGGCGGCCCATGCGCCGACCTCGGCGAGCGAGGTCACGTCGTCGGGGGCGGCCTCGAGCGCGACGACCGGGCACACGGCCGAGCGGCCCCCGGCGCGGACGGCCTTCGGGTCCCACGAGACGAGGACGGTGCCGCGCTCGACGTGGTCGCCCTGCGCGACGTGGGTGGTGAAGCCCTCGCCGCCGAGCTGGACGGTGTTGATGCCGAGGTGGACGAGGACGGCGCGGCCGTCGTCGTGCTGGACGACGAACGCGTGCGGGTGCAGCTTGACGACCGTACCCGGGATGGGGGCGACGGCCTCGCCGCCCTGCGCGTCGTCGGGCTCGACGGCGAGCCCCGGCCCGACGAGACCGGCCGAGAAGACGGGGTCGTCGACGTCGGAGACGTCGATGACCGTGCCCGTGACGGGCACGAGCACCGTGAGCGGCGCGGCCATCAGCGCAGGTCCTCGATGTCGGAGGCGATGTTGTCGGCCTCGGGGCCGACGATGACCTGGATCGCGGCGCCCGACCGCACCACGGCGATCGCCCCGGCGGCGGTCAGGGTCGCGTCGTCGACGAGCGCCGGGTCCTCGACCTCGACGCGCAGGCGCGTGATGCACGCCTCCAGGTCGACGACGTTCGCGTCGCCGCCGAGGCCTCGGAGAATCTGCTCTGCCTTGCTCACGGGTGCTCCTCGTGGTCGTGCTCCGGCCGGGGCCGGGTCAGGTGTCCCGGCCGGCTGCCGTGCCGGTCGGGGTGCGCGGGGCGCGCGGGGTCGGGGCGCCGTCGTCGGGGTGGTGCGACGGCGGTGGTGCTGCGGTGGTGCCGGGTCCTCACATGAGGTCGGCGAGGTCGGACGCGATCGTGTCGACCTGCGGGCCGACGACGACCTGGACGACCCGGCCGTTGACCATGACGCCGAACGCTCCGGCGCGCCGCAGGAGCGCGGCGTCGACGAGCGCGGGGTCCTTGACGAGCGATCTCAGCCGGGTGGTGCACGGGTCGATCTCGTCGATGTTCGCCACCCCGCCGAGCCCGGCGAGGATCGTCGCGGCGCGCTCTGCGTCGGACTGTGTCATCGGTCGTTCCCTTCGGTCGCCCGGGCCGGCACTGGCACGGGGTCGAGGTGGTCGGTGGGCGTCGGGTCCGGGGTGCTCGTCGCGTCGGTCGCTCCGGTGCGCGGCACGAGCGTCGGGCGCGCCTCGCGCAGCGGGACGAACACGCTGTACCGGTCGCCGCGGTAGCTGGACCGCGAGTACATGAGCGGCGCGTCGCCCGCGAACGTGCGGCGGACGGTGCGCATGACGGCCCGCGAGGCCCGCAGCCCGAGAAGCTTCTGCTCCTGCACCGTGGCGTCGGACGCCGTGATGGTGTCCTCGCCCCACGTGGGGGCCAGGCCGCGCTCGCGGAGGGCGCCGTACAGGCTCTCGGGGACGCCGTCGTCGAGCAGGTCGGGCGCGAGGTCGACGGGGATCCACGCCTCCTCGACGCTCATGGGCGACCCGTCGGCGGAGCGGAGGCGCACCACGTGGTGCATGGGGTCGCCCGTCGCGCGCCCGAGCGACTCGGCGACCGATGCCGGCGCGGGCGCCGTGCCGACCTCGAGCACGTCGGTGCCCGGCTCCATCCCGCGGCGTCGCGCCTCCTCGCCGAAGGTCGTGAGGCGCATCTCGAAGTCCGCGCGCGGCGGGGCGACGAACGTCCCGCGGCCCTGCGCGCGCTCGAGCACGCCCTCGGTCACGAGCGCGTCGATCGCCTGGCGCACGGTCATGCGCGAGACGCCGAACTTCTCGGTGAGGCTGCGCTCGGACGGCACGGCGTCGCCGACCGAGAGCTCGCTCGCCACGAGGTCGGCGAGGTACGCGCGCACCGTGAGGTACTTGTGCTCGCTCGCCTGCGATCGTGACCTGCTCATCGTCGTGCCGCGTCCTCGTCCTCGTCCTGGTCCTTCGTCCGCGCCCTGTCCGGGCGGACGTCCCTGCGTCGGTGCCTCGATCTCCACGGGTGCATTGTCCGTCGTCCGCCCGTGCCGCGACCTGCGGCGACGCGCGTCGCGGACCTGTCCGTGTGTCCCGGGTCACCTTCAGGGGTTGACACATCATGAGGTCTAGACCACTCTTCCTGCAAGTGGTCCAGACAACCTGGACCGGATGTCCGGCACGACGACGCAGGAACGACCCCAGTCGTCCTCGGCGTGCCCGGAGACCGGCAACGACGCCCGTACGACGTCGCGCCACAGCTGCCGCACGACGCACCTCGGCCTGCGCCCCAGGCCCACCCAGGAGGAGAACGACACATGACCACCGTCGCCGAACCGACGAGGACGAAGAAGGGGGTGCCCGGCTTCGCGCAGCTCCAGCGCGTCGGGCGCTCCCTCATGCTGCCCATCGCGTCCCTGCCCGCGGCGGCGCTGCTGCTGCGCCTGGGCCAGCCCGACATGCTTGGCGCCGACGGCGTGGCCGGCACCTTCGCGTGGATGCAGCCCGTCGCCGACGTGCTCGGGGCGGCCGGCAACGCGCTGTTCGCCAATCTGCCGGTCATCTTCGCCCTCGGTGTCGCGGTCGGGTACGCGAAGAAGTCCGACGGGACGACGGGCCTCGCTGCCCTCATCGGCTACCTCGTCTTCAAGGGCGTCAGCGACTCGCTCTCGCCGTACGTGCTCGGCAAGCCCGCCGAGGGGGACGCGCAGGAGCTCATCAACTACGGCGTGCTCGGTGGCATCGTCATCGGTCTCACGGCGGCGCTGCTCTACCAGAAGTACTACCGGATCAAGCTGCCCCCCTACCTCGCGTTCTTCGGCGGACGACGCTTCGTCCCCATCGTCACCGCGGGAGTGTCGGTCCTCATCGCCGTGGTCGGTGCCCTGATCTACCCGGCCTTCGACTGGCTGATCAACGACACGATCGGCGGGTTCGTCACGGGCTCGACGATCCTGGGCGCGTTCATCTTCGGCACCCTCAACCGCCTGCTCGTGCCCATCGGTCTGCACCACCTGCTCAACTCGCTGCCGTGGTTCCAGTTCGGCGAGTACACCTCGGCCGACGGCACGGTCGCGCAGGGCGACATCTTCCGCTTCCTCGCGGGCGACCCCACCGCCGGCACGTTCCTCACCGGCTTCTTCCCCATCATGATGTTCGCGCTCCCCGCCGCGGCGCTCGCGATCGTCCACACCGCCAAGCCGGCCCAGCGCAAGGTCGTCGCGGGCATCATGGGCTCCGCCGCGCTCGTCTCGTTCGTCACGGGCGTCACCGAGCCGCTCGAGTTCGCGTTCGTGTTCGTGGCCTACCCGCTGTACGTCATCCACGCGGTCCTCACGGGTACGTCGCTCGCCCTGGTCAACGCTCTCGGGATCCGTGACGGCTTCGGGTTCTCGGCGGGCGCGATCGACTACCTGCTGAACTTCCGGATCGCCGAGATGCCGCTCCTGCTCATCCCGATCGGGCTCGGGTACGCGCTGATCTACTACTTCCTCTTCCGCTTCGTCATCACGCGGTGGAACCTGCGGACCCCCGGCCGTGAGGACGACACCGACGGCGCCGTCGAGGCGACGGGAGCCGCGGGTGCGGCCGACGCCCCCGTGGCCGAGGCGTCGGCGTCCGACGTCCCGGCGACGGGGCGCGACGACCGCGCGGTGGGTGGCACCGAGGCCGACGTCCCGAGCCGCACCGGCTCGGGCGGCGGAGGCGCGGCGTGACGGTCGCCGACGACGCGACGCGCGCACCTGCGCGGGTCTCCGACCCGGGGCTGACCGGCGTGCCGGTCAGCCCCGGGCGGGGGGCGGGGACGGTCGTGCGCATGCCCGACCCGGTCCCCGAGCCCGACCCGGCCCCCCTCGCCGCGGACAGCACGGACGCCGACGTGGACCTCGCGGTGACGCAGGTCCTCGCGGCGGTGACGACCGTCCAGGAGGACCTCACGGCCCGCGCCGCGCGGGCCGAGGGCACCGCGGCGGAGGTGCTGGGCGTGACCGCCGCGATGGCGGCGGACCCCGCGCTGGCGCGCGACGCCGTCGGGCGCGTGCGCGAGCAGCGCTCCACCCCGGCGCGTGCCGTGTGGGACGCGGCGGGCGTCGTCGTCGGGCAGCTGGAGGCGCTGGGCGGGCTCATGGCGGAGCGGGCCCGCGACGTGCGCGACGTGCGCGACCGGATCGTCGCGACGCTGCTCGGCCTCCCCGCGCCGGGCGTGCCCGACCCGGGGCACGCGTTCGTGCTCGTCGCGGACGACCTCGCCCCCGCCGACACGGCGCAGCTCGACCCCGAGCGGGTGCTCGCCGTCGTGACGCGCGGCGGCGGGCCGACGTCGCACACCGCGATCCTCGCGCGCGCCCTCGGCATCCCGGCCGTCGTGGCGGTCGAGGGCGCGCTGACCCTGCACGACGGCGCGACGGTGCTCGTGGACGGCGGGATCGGCACGGTCGAGCGCGACCCGTCCGCCCAGGACGTGGCCGCCGTCGTCGCGGCGCGCGGTGCACGCGGCGAGCGGCGCCGCTTCGACGGCGAGGGGCGGACGGCGGACGGTCGTCGCGTCGAGCTCCTCGCCAACGTCGCGAACGGGGAGGACGCACGGGCCGCCGCGGAGGCGGGCGCCGAGGGCGTGGGGCTCTTCCGCACCGAGGTGTGCTTCCTGGGCCGCACGGTCGAGCCGACGATCGACGAGCAGGTCGCGGCCTACCGCGAGGTGCTCGCGGCGTTCGGCGGCCGCAAGGTCGTCGTGCGCACGCTCGACGCGGGCGCGGACAAGCCGCTCCCGTTCGTCACGCCCGAGGTCGAGCCCAACCCGGCGCTCGGGGTGCGCGGCCTGCGCACCGCGCGCCGGCACCCCGAGGTGCTCGACCGCCAGCTCACGGCGATCGCTCGCGCCGCGGCGGCGGAGTCGGCCGACGTGTGGGTCATGGCGCCGATGATCGCGACGCCCGACGAGGCGGAGTCGTTCGTCGCGCTGTGCGCGGACCACGGCCTCGGCACCGCGGGCGTGATGATCGAGGTGCCCGCAGCGGCCCTCGGGGCGCGCTGGGTGCTCGCCAAGGCGTCGTTCGCGAGCATCGGCACGAACGACCTCACGCAGTACACGATGGCCGCGGACCGCGAGGTCTCCGACCTCGCGCGGCTCTCGACGGCGTGGCAGCCGACGGTCCTCGCGCTCGTCGGGGCGACCGGCTCGGGCGCGGCGCTCAAGGGGCGCCCGCTCGGCGTCTGCGGCGAGGCCGCGGCCGACCCGGTGCTCGCGCCGGTGCTCGTGGGGCTCGGCGTGACGTCGCTGTCGATGACGCCGCGCGCGCTGGCCGACGTCGCGGCGGTGCTGGCCGCGACGACGTCCGAGCAGTGCGAGGAGCTCGCATTCCTCGCGCTCCAGCAGCCCACGCCCGACGCCGCACGCGCAGCCGTGCGCGCCCGCCTCCCGATCCTGGCGGAGCTGGGCCTCTAGCAAGCGTCCGACCTCGCTCCCGAACCCGGGGTCGTTCCTCACCCACTCGTGGCGGTGAGGAACAACCCCGGGTTCGGCGCACCGGGGGTGACCATGTGCAATCGGGGGGTTGCGTGTGGGCGGTCCTCGGTCTAGCGTGATGTGCAACCAATTGGTTGCACGAACGGACGACGGGAGAACGGCGATGGTGGACATCCTGCACAGGGTGGGCGTCGAGGGGTCGACGCCGGAGGCGGTGTACAGGGCGCTGACGACGGTCGACGGCCTCGCGGGCTGGTGGACCGAGGACACGACCGGTGACGAGGGCGTCGGGGGCGTCCTCGCGTTCCGCTTCCCGCCGGTCGGCGGGTTCGACATGGAGGTCGTCGAGCTGCGGCCGTCGGAGCGGGTGGTGTGGCGCGTCGTCGACGGGCCGGAGGAGTGGGTCGGCACGACCGTCGAGTGGGACCTGCGGCAGGACGGCGACTGGACGATCGTGCTGTTCGGCCACCGGGGCTGGGCCGAGCCGGTGGAGTTCATGCACCACTGCAGCACCAAGTGGGCGTCGTACCTGCTGAGCCTCAAGGCGCTCGCGGAGACGGGCGCCGGCGCGCCCGCGCCGCGCGACGTGCAGATCAGCGACTGGCACTGAGCGCCCGGCGCGGGTCGGGCCCGTCGCCCGCGGGCAGGGCCGCGGGCGACGGGCCCGGTGTGCTCAGGCGACCTCGGTCTGCTCCAGGAAGGTCGCGAGCGCGTCGATCGACGCGCTCGCGTCGTCGCCCTCGTCGTCGGTCGAGAGCACGACCTCGTCCCCGGCCGCCACGCCGAGCGTCATGACGCTGAGGATGCTCGCCGCCTCGACGGGGTCACCGCCCTGCTTGGCGATCCGCACGGGCGCGGGCTGGGCAGCGGCCGCCTTGACGAACAGGGCGGCGGGGCGGGCGTGAAGGCCCTCGGTGATCGCGACGACGACGGCACGGTCCATGGTTGCTCCTCCGGCAGACAAGTGGTCTGGACCAGTGCATCCTAGGGGAAAGCCCGACGCAAGGCGAGGGGCGGAGGACCCTCCGTGCCGCAGCCTCGCCCCGCGTCCTCACTGCTCGGGTCGTCAGGGAAGGCGGCTGCCTGGTACTCACGCCTCACGCGTCGTGCGTGCGCCGTCCCGCCGGTCGAGCGTCGAGCGCGCCGCCGCGAGGCGCGCGATCGGGACGCGGTACGGCGAGCACGACACGTAGTCCAGGCCGATCTCGTCGAACAGCGCGACGGACGCCGGGTCGCCCCCGTGCTCCCCGCACACGCCGGCGTGGAGACCCGGCCGGGCGCGGCGTCCGCGCTCGAGCCCGACGTGCACGAGCTCGCCGACCCCGTCCCGGTCGATCGTCGCGAACGGGTTCGTGCCAACCACTCCCGCCTCCAGGTAGGCGGTGAGGAACGACCCCTCGGCGTCGTCGCGCGAGATGCCGAGCGTCGTCTGCGTGAGGTCGTTCGTGCCGAACGAGAAGAACTCCGCGTGCTCGGCGATGCGGTCCGCGACGAGCGCCGCGCGCGGCAGCTCGATCATCGTCCCGACGGCGTACGGCAGCGGGGCGTCCACGCCACCGAGCTCCTCGGCCATGGTCGCGTCGACGACCTCGCGCATGCGCCGCAGCTCCTCGGAGAACCCGACGAGCGGCACCATGATCTCCACGCGCGGGTCGTGCCCGGCCGCGCGCACCGCGAGCGCCGCGCGCGCGATCGCCCGCACCTGCATCGCGGCGATCTGCGGGTGCAGCAGCGCGAGCCGCACGCCGCGCGTACCGAGCATGGGGTTCGCCTCGCTCAGCCGCCGCACCTGCGCGAGGAGGCGGCGCGCCCGGCCGAGCCGCGCCGTCGTCTCCCCGCCGCCGCCCGCGGCGGCCCAGCCCTCGAAGACGGCGTCCGTCCCGTGCAACGGAGCGCCGGCGTCGCCGACCTCGTCCTCGAGCCGCTGCACGAGGAGCGACTGCTCGACGAGGTCGGGCAGGAACTCGTGCAGCGGCGGGTCGAGCAGCCGGATCGTCACGGGCAGCCCGGACATCGCGGCGAAGATCTCCTCGAAGTCCGCCTGCTGCATGGGCAGCAGGCGGTCGAGGGCTGCGGTGCGCGCCGCGTCGGTCTCGGCGAGGATCATCTCGCGCACGACGGGCAGCCGGTCGGGCGCCATGAACATGTGCTCGGTGCGGCACAGCCCGATGCCCTCGGCGCCGAGCTCGCGCGCCTTGGCCGCGTCCTCGCCCGTGTCGGCGTTGGCCCGGACGCCGAGGCGCCGCACGTCGTCGGCCCAGCCGAGCACGGCCCGGAAGTCGTCGGTGACCTGGGGCGGCACGAGCGGCAGCGCGCCCGCGTAGACGTCGCCGGTCGTGCCGTCGAGCGTGATCGTGTCGTCCTCGGTGAGCACGTGGTCCCCGACGTGGACGCGGCGCCCCTCGACGTCGATCCGCAGCGCGCCGGCCCCCGCGACGCACGGCTTGCCCATGCCGCGCGCGACGACCGCGGCGTGCGACGTCATGCCGCCGTGCGCGGTGAGCACGCCCTGCGCGGCGATGACGCCGGCGATGTCGTCCGGGTTCGTCTCCCACCGCACGAGCACGACGGCCTCGCCGGCCTTGCCGCGCTCGGCCGCGGTCTCGGCGTCGAGCACCACGCGCCCGACGGCGGCGCCCGGCGACGCGTTGAGCCCGCGCGTGAGCGGGGTCGCGCCGTGGCCGGGGTCGAGCGCCGGGTGCAGGAGCTGGTCGAGCTGCGCCAGGTCCAGGCGTCGCAGGGCGGTGTCGCGGTCGATCACGCCCTCGTCGACGAGCTCGCGCGCGACGCGCAGCGCGGCCTGGGCGGTGCGCTTCCCGGTGCGGGTCTGGAGGAGGTAGAGCGCGCCGTCGTCCACCGTGAACTCGATGTCCTGCATGTCCCCGTAGTGCTGCTCGAGCCGGTCCATGGTCGCGCGCAGCTCGCGGAACGCGTCGGGCAGCACGGTCTCCATCTCCGCGAGGGGCCGTGGCGTGCGGATGCCCGCCACGACGTCCTCGCCCTGCGCGTCCACGAGGAACTCGCCGTAGAGCTCCTTCGCGCCCGTCGCGGGGTTGCGCGTGAAGCACACCCCGGTCGCGGACGTCGCGCCCTTGTTGCCGAACACCATCTGCATGACGTTCACGGCCGTGCCGAGGTCGTCGGGGATGTCGTTCGCCTTCCGGTACACGGCCGCGCGGGGGTTGCCCCACGACGCGAAGACCGCGTCGACCGACCGCCGGAGCTGCTCGCGCGGGTCGGTCGGCAGGTCCTCGCCCGTGTGCTGCCGCGCGACGGCGCGGAACGTCGCGACGAGCCCGCGCAGGTCGTCCGCGTCCAGGTCCGTGTCCTGCGCGACGCCGCGGCGCGCCTTGAGCGCGTCGAGCTCGTCCGCGAACGCGTGGGCGGGCACGCCCTCGACCACCTCGCCGTACATCTGCACGAACCGCCGGTAGGAGTCCCAGGCGAAGCGCGCGTTCCCGGACTCGGCCGCGAGCCCCTCGACCGAGTCGTCCGAGATCCCGAGGTTGAGGATCGTGTCCATCATCCCGGGCATGGAGAACACGGCGCCCGAGCGCACCGACACGAGCAGCGGGCGCTCGCGCGCGCCGAGCCGGCGTCCCGTGCGCTCCTCGAGCGCGTCGAGGTGCGCGACGACCTCGTCCCACAGCCCGTCCGGCCACGACCCGCCACGCTCCATGGCCGCGACGCACGCTGCCGTCGTCACGGTGAAGCCGTCGGGTACGGGCACGCCGATGCGGCGCATCTCCGCGACCCCCGCGCCCTTGCCACCCAGCAGGGCGCGCATGTCCGCGCGGCCCTCCGCGAGGTCGTAGACGTACCGGTCGCTCATGGCTGCTCCTCGTGGTCGGCGGCGGTGGCCGCGCTGTCTCCTGCCCGACGGCGGTCCGCCGGCGGGGTCTGCGGGGTCGCCCGGGCGTGGTCGCCGCCCGGTGGCTGCGGCGCACCGTCGGGTGCGAGGGCGCGACGGCGCGCGGTGACGAGCTCGACGACGCGCCCCGCGGCCTCCTCGAGCGCGAGGGTCGTCGTGTCGAGGACCGGGCAGCCGAGGCGCCGCTGGAGCCGCGCGACCTCGTCGAGCTCGTCGTGGATCCGCGCGAGGTCGGCGTACCCGCCGAGGGCCGTGCCGCCCGCGCCACCGTGGCCCGCGGCGCCCATCGCGTGCACGCGGCGCTGCCGGATCTCGAGCAGGCGCTCGGGGTCGATCGTCAGGCCCACGACCTTCCAGCGTTCCGCCTCGAACAGCTCGCGCGGCGGTGCGACGCCCGGGACGAGGGGGATGTTCGCGGTGGGGTAGCCGAGATAGCCGAGGTACATCGACAGCGGGGTCTTGCCCGTCCGCGACGCCCCGACGAGCACGACCTGCGCCTCGTCGAGACCGTCGGTCAGGTGGCCGTCGTCGTTCGCGACCGCGAACTCCATCGCGTGGATGCGGTCGAAGTAGTCCGCGGCGAGCCCGACCGGCTGCACGACGCGCGCCGGCTGCGCGCCCGTCCGCGCGGTGAACGCGTCGAGCGCGGGGGCCAGCAGGTCGGCGCACGGGACGTCGAGCGCCGCGCACGCGTCGAGCACGCGCGAGCGCAGCGCGTCGTCCACGACGGTGCAGAACACCACGGCCGCGGCGGGGTCGGCGCGGAGCTGCGCGACGACGTCGTCCACACCCTGCGGGCTGTGCAGCCGCGGGTGGCGCACGACCCGGACCGGCTGCCCGGGGAACTGCGCCTGCGTGGCGCGCGCGACGCGGGTCCCGGTGTCTCCCGTCGAGTCCGCGACCACGTGGATGTCGATGACGCGCGCCGTCGCCGCCATGGCCCCAGGCTAGGGCGGACCACCGGTTCTCCCCAGCCGAGCGCCCGCTGGGTGTGGGGCACAGCCGACGGGTCTAGGGTGACCGGCATGTCCGACGCGACGACGCCGAGCGCGGCGTCCCCCGAGGCGTCCCCGGTCCCCGGGGAGGCGCAGCGCATCCACGTCACGCTCTCGACGGCCAGCGTCTACCCGCGCAAGGCCCCGTACGCCTTCGAGGCGGCGGCCGACCTCGGGTACGACGGCGTCGAGGTCATGGTGTGGTCCGACGAGACGACCCAGGACGCCGCGACGCTCCGGCGGCTCGCCGCCGAGCACGACGTCCCGATCCGCAGCATCCACGCGCCCACGCTCCTGGTGAGCCAGCGCGTATGGGGGCGTGCGCCCGGGCCCAAGCTCCGGCGCACGGTCGAGCTCGCGCAGGAGGTCGGGGCGAGCACCGTCGTCGTGCACCCGCCGTTCCGCTGGCAGTACCGGTACGCGCGCGAGTTCGAGGACCTCGTCGGCGAGCTCGACGAGACGGAGGGCGTGACCATCGCGGTCGAGAACATGTACCCCTGGCGCAGCCGCAAGCGCGAGATGCAGGCCTACCTGCCGGGCTGGGACCCCTCCGAGCACGGCTACGAGCACGTGACGCTCGACCTGTCGCACGCCGCCGTCGCGCAGCAGGACGCGCTCGCGCTGCTCGACGTGTTCGACGGGCGCCTGGCGCACGTGCACCTCGCCGACGGGTCGTCGTCGATCACGGACGAGCACCTCGTCCCGGGGCGCGGCGACCAGCCGTGCGACAAGGTGCTCGCCGAGCTCGTGCAGCGCGGCTGGTCCGGGGACGTGGTCGTCGAGATCTCGACGCGCCGCGCCCGGACCGCGGCCGAGCGCCGCGAGGACCTCGCGGCGTCCCTGTTCTTCGCGCGCACCTACCTCACGCCCGGTCCGCACCCGGGCTACGCGCCGCCGCCCGGGCACGCGCACCGCCACGCCGACGCCTGGGGCGAGGAGGACGCACGGGACGGCGCGGCGGACGCGGGCACGGACGACGACGTCGCGAAGGCTGCCGGGACGGCCTGACGCCGCCGGGTCAGAACTGCAACGACCCGAGGACCCCGCGCAGCGTCTCGAGCCCTGCCTCGTCGCCGGGGAGCGTGATCGAGACCAGGACGTCCGGACCGCCGTCCTCGCCGTGGAGCTGGACGTCCGCGCTCAGGGCGGGGACGGTGTCTACCGCCCAGTGCGGGCCCTGGCTCGTCAGCACCTGGGCGAAGTCGGCTCCCGGGACGACGATCGTCTGCGGGTGGAACTGGTCCGCGGCGGTGCTGAACGAGCTCGTGCCCCTCCCGCCGACCTGGACGAACATGTTCCAGCGCACGTCGGACGGCGCGCCGTCGACCGGCGGGCCGGACCACTCGACCCCCGGTCCGAAGTTGCCCTCGACGTCGCGGGACGTCCACCCCGGCGGGACGGCGTAGCCGAGGTCCTCGGTCGAGACAGGCTGCCACCCCGCGGGGACACCGGGGACGACGATCCCGACCTCGGGATACGTGTACGTCGGGCTGAACCACTCCGGCGCTCCGTCGGGCTCGAACCACAGGTTGCCCAGGAAGGCACGTGCCAGCTCGTCGCCCACCTCGTCGTCGGTGAACTCGAGGACGACCGTCCAACCCGTGCCCGTGCCCCCGTGGCGGACGTGCGCCTCCCAGCGGGCGAGACCCGGGTCGTCGGACGGGCCACGCGTCACCGCGACGAAGTCCGCGCCGGGGATCTCGACCGTCCAGGCCCCGGAGTCCCTGGCCGGGGCGGTCCACGACGCGGCGCCGGGGTCGACGTCGATCGTCAGGACGGCGCCGGAATCGTTCATGGGCGGCGGGACCGCGTCCGCGGGAGTGTCCGACCCCGGCGCGTTCCAGCCCTCCGGGGACATCCAGGTCACCGACGCCGGCTCGCCGAACGCCTCGCCGTCGACCTCCCACCCCCCGGGCGGCAGCGTGTACGTGAGACCGCCCTGCATCGTGTAGTCCGAGTGGTGCGTCTCGGCGATGCCGTGCTCGACGCCCGGCAGCTCCGGGAGCTCGCCGTCGCCCACCGGCAGGTAGCGCAGGGGCTGCTCGGGCTGCTCCGTCGTCGGGTCGGGAACCGGGTCCGCCGTCGGCTCCACCGGGGCGGGCGCGGCTGACTGCGCCGGCGGCACGGTGAGAGCGAGGTCGGACCCGCGGGGCAGCACCCCGGGCAACAACGCCACGGCGGCGGCCAGGACGCCGACGACCGCGGTCGACCCGCCGGCCGCGAGGGCGGTCCGGCGGACGCGCACGCGCCGCACCGCCCGGTGCGCGAGGGCGTCGGGGTCCAGCGTCGCCGGCACCTCGACCGCATCCTGTGCCGCGCGCACGCGGGCGACGACCTCGGTCTCCTCGACCGCCACGGGCTCGGGCGTCGCGCTCATCGCTGTCTCTCCGTTCCGTTCTCGGGGGTCACGAGGGTGCGCAGGCGGGCCAGTGCTCGTGACCCGGTGGACTTGACCGTGCCGACGGCGATGCCGAGCTCCGCGGCCGTCTCGGCCTCCGACCGGTCGAGCACGTAGCGCAGCAGGACGACCCGCCGCTGCTTGACCGGTAGGGCGAGCAGGGCGCGCACGATCCGGTCGCGGTCCTCGACCCCGGGCGGGTCGGTCGTGGAGCGACGCTCGAGGCCCGCCAGGGTCTCGTGCTCCACGGAGACCTCCCGTCTCGTCCGCCGCCAGGTGTCGATACGGGCCGTGGCGACGACGCGCCGCGCGTAGGCGAACGGCTCGCCGTCGCCGACCCGTGACCACGCGCGGAACGTCCGCTCGAGCGCGAGCTGGACGAGGTCGTGCGCGCGGTGCGCGTCGCCGCACAGCAGGTACGCGAAGCGGTAGAGGTCCGCGGAGCTCGCCCGCGCGAACTCGGTGAAGCGCTCCTCCGCGGTCTGGCCCACGCGCACGACCCGCACGTGGGGCGCGTCCGCCCGGTCGATCGCGACGTCGGTCATGCCCGACAGCCCCCCTGCTGCGGTCGGCGCTCCGGCCGACGTCGGTTCCTCACGAGTGCTAGACGCAGCGGAGGGCGGCAGGGGTTCCATGTTTCTTCCCGGGTCCGGAGGGATCGCTCAGGATCCCACGGACGGCCTTTCTCACCGTCAGTCGGCCGCGGGCGTGGCAGCGCTGACGTAGGCTCGGCGATCGTGGCTCGCGTCAACGGTCTCCTCGCCGACACGACGCCGCTGCGTACCTCCCCGCCGTTCCGCCGGCTGTGGTGGGGCCTGGGGATCTCGAACCTCGGCTCGCAGCTCACCGTCGTCGCCGTCGGCCTCCAGGTGTACGCGCTCACCGGCTCGTCCCTCGCGGTCGGCGTGCTCGGGTTGTGCGCCCTCGTGCCCCTCGTCGTGCTCGGGCTCTACGGCGGCGCCCTCGTCGACGCGTACGACCGCCGCAAGGTCGCGCTCGCGGCGTCGACCGCCCTGTGGGTCGTCACCGCGCTCATCGCGGTCCAGGCGTGGCTGCACCTGAACTCGGTCGGCGTGCTCTACGCGCTCGTCGCCGCGCAGTCCGCGGCGTTCGCCATCAACAACCCGGCACGCTCGGCCATCATCCCGCGACTCGTCGAGCCCCGGCTCCTGCCCGCGGCGAACGCGCTCCAGACGATCGCGTGGAACGTCGCGCTCACCGTCGGCCCGCTGGGCGGCGCGTTCCTCGTCGCGCTGTGGGGCTACCAGGTCGCGTACACGATCGACGCCGTGCTCTTCACCGCCGCGCTGTGGGCGGTGTGGCGGCTCCCGGACATCCCGCCCCTCGGCAACGACCACACCCCGCAGGCCGCGCCCGCGGGGCGGCGACGCCGGGTCGTCGGCTGGCGGTCCGTCGTCGACGGCCTGCGGTACCTGGCGACGCAGCCCAACGTCCGCACGACCTTCCTCGTCGACCTCGCCGCGATGGTGCTCGCGTCGCCGCGCGTGCTGCTGCCCGCTGCGGGCGTCGTGTTCCTCGGGGGCGGGGAGGCGACCACGGGCGTCCTCACCGCGGCGTTCGCGATCGGCGCCGTGCTCGCGGGAGTGTTCTCCGGCGGGCTGTCCCGCGTGCGCTGGCAGGGCCGCGTCATCGTCTGGGCGGTCACCGCGTACGGGCTGTCGATCGTGCTGTTCGGCCTCGTGCTCGTCGGGGTCGGGGCGACCTCCCCGACGACCGTCCTCGTGGGCGGGGTCGTCGCGGCGAGCGTCGCGCTGGCGCTCGCGGGCGCGTCCGACGCCGTGAGCGCCGTCTTCCGGCAGACCATCCTCCAGACCGCGACCCCCGACGACATGCGCGGCAGGCTCCAGGGCGTGTTCATCGTCGTCGTCGCGGGCGGGCCGCGGCTGGGCGAGCTCGTCCTCGGGGCACAGGCGACGTGGGTCGGCGAGGCGTGGGCCGCCGTCGCCGGGGGCGCGGCGTGCGTCGTCGTGCTGTGGCTCGTCCTGCGGTCGCAACGGAAGTTCTGGCGCTACGACGCCCTGCACCCCGAGCCCTGAGCGAGGGCTCAGCCGACGCGTGCGGCGCCGATCCGCTCGATGCGGTCACGACCCCAGTCCCCGAGGGACTCGAGCGCCGCGTTGAGCGCGCTGCCGTGCGCGGTGAGGGAGTACTCGACGCGCGGCGGCACCTCCGCGAACACCTCGCGCACGAGCAGGCCGTCCGCCTCCATCTCGCGGAGCTGCTGCGCGAGCACCTTGTCGCTCACCCCGGGCAGGCCGCGCTTGAGCTCGGCGTACCGGCGCACGCCGTGGTCCTCGAGCTCCCAGAGGATGAGCGACTTCCACTTGCCGCTCACGACGTCCATCGCGGCGTCGAGCCCGCACACGTAGGGGCCTCGTCGCGCAGCGCTCGTCGAGGTGCCCGTCGAGGTGCTCGTCGAGGTGCCGCCGGGCGTCGCCGCGCCGGGGGAGGTGCGGACCGCCGTCGTCGTCATCGTTCGCTCCTTCGTCGCAGACCGGTCTTCGTGCGGGTCAGCGCCCTGACCTGCACGCTCACCCTGAGGTGAGAACCCCACCTCGAAGTGCGTTCTTCCCGGGCGACCGTACGCCGGGGAGGGTGGACGGCGAGGGCGCGCCGCGCGGTCGGCCCGCCCGAGCACCGCCACCCGACCCGGAGGAACGATGTCTGACCAGCCTGCACGACCCTCGGAACGCGCTGTCGCCGTCACCGTCCTCGGCCTCGGCGCGATGGGCAGCGCGCTCGCTGCCGCGACCGTCGCCGCCGGTCACCCGACGACTGTCTGGAACCGCACGCCGGGACGGGCGGGCGCGCTCGTCGAGTCCGGCGCCCGCGAGGCGGCGTCGGCGCGCGACGCCGTCACCGCCTCGCCGCTCGTCGTCGCGGTCCTCCTCGACCACGCGTCGGTGCACCAGACGCTGGACCCGGTCTCGGACGCGCTCGCGGGCCGGACGCTCGTCAACCTCGTGACGACGACGCCCGAGGAGTCGCGCGAGCTCGCCGCCTGGGCCGCGGCCCACGGCATCGGCTACCTCGACGGCGGGATCATGGCCGTCCCCGGGATGATCGGCGGGCCGGGGTCCGAGGTCCTGTACAGCGGGTCGCGCGCGGCGTTCGACGACGCCCGTCCCGTGCTCGACACGTGGGGCGGGAGCACGTGGTTCGGCGAGGACCCGGGCCTCGCGCCGCTCTACGACCTCGCGCTGCTCGCGGGGATGTACGCGATGTTCGCGGGCTTCTTCCACGGCGTCGCGATGGTCGGGACCGCGGGAGTGAGCGCGAGCGACTTCGCGCGCCGGGCGGCGCCCTGGATCGCGGCGATGACGGCAGAGCTCGCGGGCTACGCCGACGTCATCGACCGCCGCGACTACGGCGGCCCCGGCCAGCAGAGCCTCGAGTTCTCGGACCTGTCCGACATGGTCCGGGCGAGCGCGGAGGCCGGGCTCGCGACCGACGTCGTCGCGGCCGTCCAGGCGCTGGTCCGCCGTCAGATCGAGGCCGGCCACGGCGCCGACGGGTTCGCACGCGCCGTCGAGAGCATCCGAGAACCAGCCCGCACCCCCGTCAGCACCGTCACCGCAGGAGGAGCACGATGAGCGCACCCGCCCCCGTCACCCTGATCGGCCTGGGCCCGATGGGCCAGGCCATGGTCCGCGCGCTGCTCGCCGCGGGCCACCCCGTCACCGTGTGGAACCGCACGCCGTCGCGCGCCGACGCGCTCGTGGCCGAGGGCGCGGTCCTCGCCGCGACCCCGGCCGAGGCGGTGGCGGCGAGCGACGTCGTCCTGCTGAGCCTGACGGACTACGCGGCGATGTACGACGTCCTCGGCGGGGCGACGGACGTCCTGCGCGACCGGACGGTCGTCAACCTCAGCTCGGACACCCCCGGGGCGACCCGCGGCGCGGCCCGGTGGGCGGCCGAGCACGGCGCGACCCTCGTCGCGGGTGGCGTCATGACGCCCGCGCCGGGCGTCGGGACCGCCGACGCGTACGTGTACTACAGCGGTCCGGAGGCAGCCTTCCGGGCGCACGAGGCCACGCTCGCGCTGCTGGGTGCGCCGCGCTACCTCGGGGAGGATCCCGGCCTCGCGCAGCTCCTGTACCAGGCGCAGCTCGACGTGTTCCTCACCGCCCTGTCGGGCGTCGCGCACGCCGCCGCGCTCGCGCAGGCGGCGGGGATCGCCCCCACGCAGTTCGTCCCGGAGGCGCTGCGGACGCTCGTCGAGACGCCCGCGATGATCGGGGGCGACGGCGCGCCGGGGTCGGAGTTCGAGACCGGCGTGCACCCGGGCCACCTCAGCACCGCGACGATGATGGGCGCGACCGCGGCGCACGTCCTCGGGGCGAGCGAGGAGCTGGGGGTCGACACGGCGCTGCCGCGCGCGATCCTGTCCCACTACGAGGCGGCGCTCGCGGCGGGTCACGGTCGGGACAGCTGGACGGCGATCTTCGAGGTCATCAGGGCGCCGCGGGCCGCCGTCCCCGAGACGGCGCCCGTCGAGTGATGCGCTCCCGTCCGAGTGATGCGTCCCGGAGCGCATCACTCGGACGGGAACGCATCGTTCGCCGTCGGTGCCGCACTCTAGGCTCGGGGCGTGCCTCCCAAGAAGCCGACGACCGAGCCGCCCGTGATCGACCCGGTCGTCCTGGACGACCTCCAGCGCGGCGACGCGTACGACCTCGAGGCGGAGGCCGACCTCGAGGGGTTCGAGCTCGTCGACCTCCGCCTCGACCGGCTCGACCTGCACGGCGCGAGCGTGTTCTCGACGCGGCTCGACCAGGTCCGCGCCGACGAGGCCGACCTCGGGGCGGTGACGCTCACGGAGGTGGTGCTCGACCGCCTCGACGTGCCTGTGCTGCGCGGGACGCGCGGCCGGTGGCGCGAGGTCGAGGTGCGGGGCGCGCGCCTCGGGTCGGCCGAGCTCTACGAGTCGTCGTGGGCGGGGGTCCGGTTCGTCGGCTGCAAGCTCGGGTTCGTCAACCTGCGGGGCGCGACCCTGCGCGACGTGATGTTCACCGACTGCACGATCGACGAGCTGGACCTCGTCGCGGCGGACGCGCTGCGCGTCGCGTTCGAGGGCACGCGCGTGCGCCGGCTCGACGTGCAGGCCTCCACGCTCGCGCACGTCGACCTGCGCGGCGCGGAGATCGACGAGCTGAGCGGCATCGAGTCGCTGCGGGGCTCGACGATCGACTCGACCCAGCTCGCGCGCCTCGCGGCGACGTTCGCGCACAGCCTCGGCATCACGGTCACCGACTGACCGGGAGATAGGGTGCGCGACGTGACCGACGCGACGCACCCGTCCACCGCGCTGCCCGACCCCGCCGGGACCGAGGTCCTCGTCGCCGGACCGGCGTCGTGGAACCTTCTCGTCCAGCTCGACGAGCTGCCCGCGCCCACGCCGCACACCGTCTTCGCCCGGTCGCACCGCGCCACCGTGGGCGGGACGTCGGCGGGCAAGGCGCTCAACCTCGCGCGGCTCGGCCGGTCGGTGCTGCTGCGCACCGTCCTCGGAGCGGACGACGACGGTGCGCGCGTCCGGTCCGTGCTCGAGGGTGCGGGCGTCCGGGTGCTCGCGGAACCCTCGCCCGACGGGTGCACCGAGAGCCACCTCAACCTCATGGACGACGACGGCGGGCGCGTCTCGGTCTACCTGCGCGCCCCCGGCGAGGTCCCGACGCAGGGCCCGTCGTGGGACGCCGCCGTCGCGGCGCTCGACGCGGCGCGGGCCGTCGTCGTCGACCTCGCGGTCCCGGCGCTGCCCGTGCTCGACCTCGCGGTCTCCCGCGGGCGCGACGTCTGGGTCGACCTGCACGACTACGACGGCGAGTCGGCGTTCCACCGGCCGTGGGTCGACGCGGGGACGCACGTGTTCCTCAGCGGGGACCGCCTCGAGGACTGGCGCGGCTTCATGTCGGCGCGGGTCGACGCGGGCGCGCGGCTCGTGGTGTGCACGCACGGGTCGCGCGGCGCCGTCGCGCTCACTCCCGAGGGAGGTTTCGTCGAGGTGCCCGCGCAGCACGTGCCGCGCGTCGTCGACACGAACGGTGCGGGCGACGGCTTCTTCGCGGGCTTCCTCGACGCCCACCTGCGGGGCGCGGGCGTCGAGGAGGCGATGACGGCGGGTGCCCGGCACGCCGCGCTCGTCGTGCAGAGCCCGGACCTCGTCCCGGCCTGACGGCCGGCCCGGCGTCGGCGCGAGGCGCTGGGTCAGCGTGCGGCGCCGACGGGATCGGCCGCGGGTGCGACGTCGTCCGCCTCGCGCAGGGCGGCGGCGGTCGCCGCGCCGCGGTCGCGGAAGTGGCCGACGAGGGAGAGCAGGAGCCCGAGCGCGGCCCAGCCCGTGAGCACGAGCCAGGGGAAGGTCGTGTCCGCGCCGGGGAAGTACGACAGGTCGCGCAGCAGCGTCGCGGACGCGCCCGGCGGGAACCACTGGCCGACGGCGCCCCACGGGCTGAGCAGGAACTCGACCGGCATGGCGGCGGCGGAGAGCGGGTTCGCGACGAGCAGGAACAGGACGGGGCCGACGGCGATACCGGGACGCCCGAGCACCGCGACGGCGCCGACGATCGTGCCGCCGATGCCGAGCAGCGTGAGCCCGACCGCGAGCGAGTCGGTGAGGTACGCGCCGTGCAGGCCGCCGAGCCCGTGCAGGATCCCCGCGATCGCGAGCCCACCGACCACCGAGTAGACCCCGAGCGCCGCGACGCGCCGCCACACCCCGACGACGGCGAGCGAGATCGCGATGCCGCCGACCATGCCGCCGAGCACGAGCGGGAACGATGCCGCGGCGAGCGTGGAGCCGCGCGGGTCGTCGACCGAGAGCGGGACGACGTCGGTCACCGCCACGGTCGGGACGGCCTCGGCGGGCGCGCCCTGGGCGGTCGCGGCGGCGGAGACCTGGGCCTGGAGCGCGGGCTGGAGCCCGGCGAGGAGCTGCGCGACGGCGGGGCTCGCCGCCGAGGCGGTGAGCACCTCCGGCTGCTGCCCGAGGACGAGCGCGCCGTACGCGTCGCGGGACTCGACGAGGTCGACGGCCGTGTCGCGGTCGGCGACGGCGACGAGCTCGATCGCGCCCTCGGCGTTCTGGTCGAGCCCGGCCTGCACCCGGGCGACGACGGCGGGGTCGCCCGCGGCCGCGACCGGGAGGTCTTTCGGCTCGGCGGTGACCGACGGCCAGAGGAAAGCGAGGACGACGACCGCGACGAGGGCGACGAGCCCGACGGCGGTCGTCACGACGCGCGGCCAGTGCGTGTGCGGGGCGGCGGCGGAGCTCATGGGGAGACCTCTCGTAAAACGAATGTTCGTTCTCTATAGGGTCGACCTGCCCGTCGCCTCCTGTCAAGAACGTTCGTTCGGTTTAGGGTGGGCGGATGCCCCGGGTGAGTGACGAGTACCGAGCGCAGCGACGCGACGACATCGCCGCCGCAGCCCTGCGCGTGTTCCGCCGCAAGGGCTTCGCCGCGACCTCGATGGCGGAGATCATCGCCGAGTCCGGGCTGTCCGCCGGCGCGATCTACGGCTACTACGACTCCAAGATGGCGATCGTCCACGACGTCGCGGGCCGGATCGTCGGTGGACGCATCGCCGACGTCGAGCGGCTCGCCGAGCGCGACCCGCTCCCTCCGCCGTCCGACCTCGTCGCCGTGCTCATGCACGGGGTGGTGCGCGAGATCGGCAGCACCGCGATCCTGCTCCAGGTCTGGGGCGAGGCCGTGACCGACCCCCGCATCCTCGAGTTCGCCTCGGCCGTCCTCGCCCGCCTGCGCTCGGTCTTCGCCGACTACGTCGCCGCCTGGCACGTGCGCACCCACGGCCTCGACCCCGCACGCGCGGCGGAGCTCGGCGCCGAGCAGGCGCCGCTGTTCGTCGCCGCGTGCCAGGGCTTCATCGTCCAGAGCGCGCTCATGGACGACTTCGACGCCGACGCCTACCTCGACCGCACGACCCGCCACCTCCCGCGCTGACGGCACGACCACCGGGGCAATGCCGGGCTCGCGCCCGTGGGCGCGGTCAGGCGAGGCCCGTGTCGCGGGCGACGATGGCCGCCTGCATGCGGGTGGCGACGCCGAGCTTGGCGAGGACGCGCGAGACGTGCGTCTTGGCCGTGGCCTCGGTGATGTAGAGGTCCGTCGCGATGCCCTGGTTCGAGAGGCCGCGGCCGAGCGCCGCGAGCACGTCCACCTCGCGGGGGGTGAGGTCGGCGAGCCGTGGGTCCTGGTCCGGTCCGCGCGCGGCGTTCCGCCCGGCGGCGGGTGCCGGTGCGGCGCCGGCCGTGCCCGACGGCGGACCCGCGGCCGGGTCGGCCGTCCCGCCCGGGCGGGTGGTCGGCGCAGGGCGCGGGGCGCCGTCGGGGGCCGGGCCGCGGGCGAACGCGGCGAGGAGACGGCGGGTGACCTCGGGCGCGAGGACGCCGTCTCCGTCGGCGACGCGGCGGACGGCGTCGAGCAGCGCGGCGGGCTCCGCGGACTTGAGGAGGAAGCCCGCGGCGCCCGCCCGGAGCGCGCCGTCGACGTACTCGTCGAGGTCGAAGGTCGTGAGCACGAGGACGTCGGCGAGCCCTTCGCTCGTGATGACGCGCGTGGCCTCGATGCCGTCGACGCCGGGCATGCGCAGGTCCATGAGCACGACGTCGGGGCGCAGCGCCCGGGCGTTGGTGATCGCCGCGGTGCCGTCGGACGCCTCGCCGACGACCTCGACGTCGTCGGCGGCGTCGAGCAGGAGGCGCAGGCCCGCGCGGATCGCCGCGTGGTCGTCGGCCAGCAGCACCCGGACCGGTCGTGGCGTCACGCGTTCTCCTTCTCGATCTGGCGCTCGGCGACCGGGACGGCCGCGCGCACGACCCACCCGCCGTCCGTGGTCGGCCCGGCCTCGAACGTCCCGCCGAGGCCGTCCGCCCGCTCGCGCATGGTCAGCAGCCCGGTGCCGGCGCTGAGCGGGGCCTCGACCGGCGCCGCCGAGCCCGGCGCGCCGTCGTCGCGCACCTCGAGCACGACGGCCGACCCGTCGCGGACGAGCCGCACCGTCACGGGCGACCCCGGCGCGTGCTTGAGCGCGTTGGTCACGGCCTCCTGCGCGATCCGGAACAGGGCCTGGTCCGCCGCGGCGGGCAGGGCCGACGCGGCGACGTCGTCGGGGTCGTCGAGCGTGACCGCGGTGGTCGCGCGCGCGGCGTCGAGCAGCGCGTCGAGGCCCGCGAGCCGACCTGGCGCGGCGACGGCGTCGGGGACGTCGTCGCGCCGGCCCTCCGTGCGTAGCAGCAGGATCATCGACCGCATCTCGTCCAGGGACGCGACGGCGCTCGCGCGCACCTGCTGGAGCGCAGCCCGGTCCTTCGTCGCGTCGGGCGGCAGTGCGAGCGCGGCGCCGGAGTGGATCGCGATGGTGGACAGGTGCGACGCGATGACGTCGTGCAGGTCGCGCGCCATCGCGGCGCGCTCCGCCTGCACCGCCTCGTGCCGGTCGAGCTCGGCGATGCGTTCGAGGTCGCTCGCCCGCTGCCGCTCCAGGTCCGCCGTGCGTGCCGCGGCCTCGGCCTCGCGCGCCGCGAGGTCGGCGCGCTCGCCCGCGAGCTCGGCGAGCTCGCTCTTGGTCCGTACGTTCGTCGCCCACCACATCGGCACGAGAAGCACGGCGCCGAGCTGGAGACCCATGTAGACGAACTGCCGCACGTCGCGTGCGGCCTCGCCCGCCGCGACGGAGCCCAGGACGGCGACGGTCACGGCCACTCCCCAGAGCCACGCGCGCGCCCGCGGCCCCGACCACAGCGCGGCGGCGTACAGCAGGTCCCACAGGACGAGCGTGATCGCGAGGCTGCCGCCCCACCGGATGTCGACGGCGGTGACGGCGACGCCCCCGAGGAGCGCCAGGATCGGGTGGGCGCGCTTCACGAGGATGAGGAGGCACCCGACACCGAGCAGGGCGACCCGCCACCACGCCTCCGCCGGCTCGACGACGAACGGTGCCCGGACGATCCCGACGAGGCCCACCTCGAGGAGGACCCACCCGAGGACGAACGTGGTGACGGCGGAGAAGGCGTCGTTCCGGCGGTCCTCGATGCGCCAGACCTGGGGGAGCGACCGGACCGCCGCCTGCCAGGTGCCGTCGCGCCCGGGCGCGACGGGGCGCACCTCGTCCGTGCCGCCGTCCTCCGTGCTCACGCACCCATCCCAGCACAGCGCGCCGTTCCCCGGATCGGTCGAACGGTGTACGACGGCGGCGTCACCGTCCCCCGGGCGGGCTCGCCGCGGGCAGCGGGTCGGTCGTTCGCCCGACGCCAGGACGGTGCCTCGGACGCGAGGCTCGACGCCATGGACATCCCTCTCGACCTCGACGCCGTCGGCGGGCCGGGCCTCGGGCTCGCCGCGATGGCGGGCGTGCTCGTCGTGCTGGCCCTCATCGACTCCACGAGCTTCGGCACGCTGCTGATCCCCGTCTGGCTGCTCCTCGCCCCGGGCCGCCTGCGTGCCGGGCGGGTGCTCGTCTACCTCGGCACGGTCGCCGCGTTCTACCTGGCCGTCGGGATCGTCGTCCTGCTGGGCGCGGGGGCCTTCCTCGACCGGTTCGGCGACGCCCTCGACACCCGCGCCGCGGCGATCGTGCAGCTGCTGCTCGGCATCGGCCTGTTCGCGCTGAGCTTCCGGTTCGACAGCAAGCGTGCGGCCCGGCGGGACGCGCGCGCGGCCGCCACGGGACCGGTGACGGTCGTCGCGCGGCCGTCCGTCCCGGGGGAGGGCGCGGGCGACGCTCCCGGCGCGACGACGGGGACGACGTCGGCCCCGCGCCCGGGGCGGTTGTCCCGCTGGCGCGAGCGCGCGCTGGGGATCGAGGCGGACGCCGCCGGTGCCGGCACGGTCCGCACCCGGCCCTCGGTGCTGCCGCTCATGGGGCTCGCGCTGGGCGCCGTCGCGATCGAGGTCGGGACGATGCTGCCGTACCTCGCCGCGATCGGGCTGCTCACGACATCGGGCGTCGGCTGGCCCGCGACCGGCGGCATCCTCGCGGCCTACTGCGTCGTGATGGTCGCGCCCGCGCTCCTGCTGCTGCTCGGGCGCCTCGTCGCGGCACGCGCGGTCGACCCGCTGCTGCGCCGGCTCGACGCGTGGCTGACCAAGAACGCGACCGACATGACCGGTTGGGTCCTCGGGATCCTCGGCGTCCTGCTCGCGCTCAACGCGTTCGGCCGCCTCGGCTGGACCTGAGCAGGTCGCGCGTCCCGCACGGCGACGGCCCGCCCGGACGTTCCGGGCGGGCCGTCGCCGTGCCACCGGCATGAGCCGGTCAGGCGGTCAGTTCGAGCTGCCGTTCGTCGACGACTCGCGCGACGGCGCGAGCTGGGTGCCCGCGAGGTTGGCGATGAGCTGGTTGATGTCGACGCCGGTGAGCTGCTTGATGACGCCCTGGCCCTCGCCGAGGACCGACGCGACGTTCTTCGTGACCGCGGACGCGCCGTCGGTCGAGACGACGGTCATGCCCTGGATGTTGCCGATCGGCTCGGCCGCGGCACGCACGATCTCCGGCAGGCGCTCGATGAGCTCCTGTACCAGGGCCGCCTCGCCGTACTTCTGGAGCGCGTCGGCCTTGGCGTCGGTCGCCACGGCCTCGGCGCGACCCTCGGCCTCGATCGCCGCGGCGCGCGCCTCACCCTCGGCCTTGATTCCGGCGGCGAGGGCGACCTGGCGGTCGCGCTCGGCCTCACCGGCGCGGCGCACGGCCTGCGCGGACGCCTCGGCGTCCTGGATCGCGGCCGTCTTGTTCGCCTCGGCGATGACGGTGCGCTTGTACGCGTCGGCCTCGGTCGCGGCGTTCGCGGCGTCACGGCGCGCGTTGGCCTCCTGGACCTCGGCGTACGCCTTGGCCTCGGCGGGCTTGCGGATCTCGATGTCGAGGCGCTCCTGCGTCACCCGGGCCTGCTCGGCGAGCGCCTCGCGCTCCTGCTGCGCGACGAGGCGGTCCTGCTCGGCGCGGGCGAGCTGGCCCGCGGCCTCGGCCTCGGCGTTCGCGCGGTCGGTGTCGGCCTTGATCGCGGCGCGCTTGAGGTCGAGCGCCTTCTGGCGCTCGGCGATCTGCTCGGCCGCGTCGATGACGGCGAACTCCGAGGCGCGCTGCGCCTCGGCCTCGGAGACCTCGGCGACCTGGCGGGCACGCGCCGACTCGGCGCGACCGAGGTTGGCGAGGTAGTCCGAGCCCGGCGTCGAGATGTCGGAGATGTTGAGCAGGTCGACCTGGAGGCCCTGCTCCGAGAGGTCGGCCTTGGTGGACTCGACCACGCGGTCGGACAGGCCCTTGCGGTCGGAGATGATCTGCTCGATCGTCATGTCGCCGACGATGGAGCGCAGCGAGCCCTCGAGGGACTCCTTGATGATCTCCGTCAGCGTGCCCTGCTGGGACAGGAAGCGCTGGGCCGCGCGACGCACGCCCTCCTCGTCACCACGGACCTTGAAGTTGATGGACGCCTTGATGGCGATCTTGATGCGGTTCTTGTCCACGCCCTCGACCGTGATGCCGATCTGGCGCTGCTCGAGCGAGATGGAGAAGCCCTGCTGGAGGATCGGCCACACGAACGTGCGGCCGCCGACGACGACCTTCTGCCCGCTGCCCGCGGCCTCCTTGCGGCCCGCGCCGCGGCCGACGATGACCAGGGCCTCGTTCGGCGGGACGCGGCGGATGCGCTTGCTGATGAAGATGACCACCGCGAAGAACGCGATGACCAGGGCGACGATCGCCAGGGTCGTGATGAGGTTCGTGTCGTCGAACATGGTCCGCGCCGGGGCGCGTCTCGTTCCGTGGGTGCGGGCAGGTCAGGGCGTGCGGCAGTGCTCGGTGGCCAGGCCGGGTGGTGCCCGGCCGGCCCGCCGGTGGTGCGTGCGGGTGCGCGGCACCCACGGGTCGACGCGCGGGGCGTCGCTGTCGGTCCTCGGAGGACCTCAGTCGTTGGGGTAGTGGCGCTGGACGCGCACGCGGCTCCCGGACTGCTCGAGCACGACGACGCGCGCGCCCTCCGGGATCGGCTCGTCCGCCCACGCGAGACGGCGCTCCAGCTCGTGCGCGGCGTCGAGCGAGACCTCGCCGCGCGCCGGGTCGATCGCGGTCGTCGCGGTGCCCTGCACGCCGACGAGCGACGTCGGGACGCCGTCCTCCGACTCCCGCAGATGCTTGACCAGCGCCTGGACCAGCACCATCACGACCAGTGCCACGACGAGCGACCCCACGTACGCGAGCCACGTCGGCAGGTCGTTGGACGCCACGATCACGCCGACGGCCCCGAAGACCACACCACCCACGCCGAGCGACGTCCCGGACACGGCGCCGTCACCCAGGTCGACGATCTCGCCGACGAGCAGCGAGAGGAGCAGGAGGGCGAGTCCGGCGATGCCGATGACGATGAACGCGATCATGCGAGGTCCCCTTGCTGCGGCGGGCGGCCGTGCGTGTGTCGGTGCCGTGCGGACGGCCGTGCGGACCGTCGTGTCGACGTGGCGTGTGGAGTTGTCGTGAACGTACGCACACCCTATCGTGACCCGACCGTGCCGAGAGCCCGCCCAAGCCGTCCGGGCATGGGGAGCACTCCCCAAGGTCCGACGCGCGGTCAGGACCCGAGCTCGTCCAGCAGCCGCAGGAGGTTCGCGCGCGCGGTGCCGGCGTACCCCTCGACCCAGTCGCCCTCGTAGGCGCGCGGTACGACCTCCACGGTGAGGACGCACGCGAGGTACGCCCGGTACAGGCTCAGCCGCGTCCAGGCCTCGGGATCGCCCGACCCCGGCGTGCCGTCGCCCAGGCCGAGGTCGCCGCCGGCGGCGACGTAGCCTGCGAGCAGGTCGGCGTCGACCGCGCCGGCGCCGAGCTGGTCCGCGCCGGCCAGCTCGAAGAGCGGGTCTCCCCACAGCGACCGCTCGGCGTCGAGCACCCCGACGATCGCGAGGTCGGCCGCGTCGCCGGGCGCGTCCGCCGCGTCGTCGGTGCGGCCGAGCAGCACGTTCCCGGGCCAGAGGTCCGCGTGCACGAGCCGGGGGACCGTCACGCGGGCGAGCAGCTCGCGGTGGCGCGCGACGGCGTCGTGCAGACGGGCCTCGGGGAGGGTCACGCCCCACCGGCGTGCGTCGTCGAGCACGGCCCCGACCATGCGGGCGAACGCGTCGGGCCACGACGCCGCGGCGAGGTCCGACGCCGGGGCGGGGTACCCGAACCGGTCGCCCGTGATCCGGTGCAGCCGGGCCATGAACGACCCGAGCCCGTGGCGCACCACCGCGGTCGCCGCGGCGTCGAGCTCGCGACCGCTCCACAGGGCGCCGTCGACGAACGTGACGACGAGCGCGTCGCCGTCCACGTGCTCGCGCGTGAGGTCGGCGTGCAGCACGCGCGGGACGGGGAGCCCGGCGGCGTGGGCCGCCCGGTAGGCGGCGTCCTCCGTGGTGAGGATGCCGTGTTCGTAGCGCAGCAGGCGCGACGTGTCCGCCCCGGTGACCTTGACGACGACGCGCGCGGAGACGCCGTCGGGCGGCGGGCTCCCGGGCGTCGCGGCGAGGTCCACGGCGAACACGCTCGCGAACATCCCACCGCTCAGCGGCTCGACGCGGACGGCCTCGCCGAGCGGCGCCACGAGAGCCGCGACCTGGTCCTGCGTGACCGACGCCTTGGTGAGCACGCGGCGATGCTACCGGCCCCGTACGCGCCCCCGGGCCCGGTCAGGACGGGGTGAGGAGGTCCTGCTCGGCCACGGCGTCGAGGCTCAGCGTCCGGTACCCGTGGGTCTCGAAGAGGACGGTCACCCGGTCGTCGCCCTCGTACCCCATGACCGTTCCCGCACCGAACTCCGGGTGCTGCACCGTGGTGCCGGTCGACCAGGGGGCGGAGCGGTCGTCGGCCGACCGCTCGGCGGCCGTGCCGGCCCAGCAGGTGTCGCAGCGGCCGCACGGCTCGGGCAGGTCCTCCCCGAGGTACGCGAGCAGGAACTGGCGGCGGCACTGCGTGGTCTCGGCGTACGCGCGCATCATCTGCAGGCGCGAGTCGTCGACCCGGCGCCTGGCCTCCGCGAGCTCGTGCGCGACGTCGGCCACCGCGGCCGGGCGCGCGTCCTCGCCGGCGAGAGCCCGCGCGTCCTCCACGAGCGCGCGCAGGCGCGCGAGGCGCCGGGGCAGCCGCGCCCGCCCGCCCGGCGCCGAGGATCCCGGCGCCTGGTCGTCCGGACCACCCCGGCCCAGGGCGCGCGCGACCTCGCGCAGGTCGTCGCGGTCGGGCACGCCGACCGCGAAGTAGCGCTGCAGACCCAGGTCCTCCGGCCGGTAGAACAGCACCGCGACGGCGGGCTCGCCGTCGCGGCCCGCGCGCCCGACCTCCTGGTAGTAGGAGTCCGGGGAGCCGGGGACGTCCGCGTGCACGACGAACCGCACGTCCGGCTTGTCGATGCCCATGCCGAACGCGGACGTCGCGACGACGACGTCGAGCTCGTCCTCGGTGAAGCGCCGCTGGGCCTCGTCGCGCTCGGCCCGCCGCAGCCCGCCGTGGTAGGCGGCGGTGCGCAACCCCGCCTGCGCGAGCACGTCCGCGACCTCGGTCGTGCGGCGCCGCGTGCCGACGTAGACGATCCCGACGCCGTGCTCCGCCTCCGCGCGCACGCGCTCCACGACCGCGCGGTCCTTGTCCGCCGCCTCGACGGCGCGGACGACCTCCAGTGCGATCCCCGGGCGGGCGAACCCGCGGACGATCACCGCGGCGTCGCGCAGGTGCAGGCGCTCCGCCACGTCCTCGCGCACCGGCGGGGACGCCGTCGCGGTGAGCGCGAGCACGGGCGGCCGCGGGTCCAGGGTGTCGAGGCGCTCGCCCACCCGGAGGTACTCGGGCCGGAAGTCGTGCCCCCAGGTCGAGACGCAGTGCGCCTCGTCGACCGCGACGAGGCTGGGCCGGGCCGCGCGGACGGCGTCGAGGACCTCGTCGTTGGCGAGCTGCTCGGGCGACAGGAAGAGGAACTCGAGCTCGCCCGACGCGGCGGCCTCGAGCGCGGCGCGGCGCTCGGCCGCGGGCACGGCCGAGCTCACGGCGGCGGCCCGCGCGTCGTCGTCGCCGAGCTCGAGCAGGGAGCGCACCTGGTCCTGCTGGAGCGCGATGAGCGGCGAGACGACGAGCGTCGGCCCGGGCAGCTCGAGGCCCGGGACCTGGTACACCGCCGACTTGCCGGCCCCGGTCGGCAGGACGAGCAGGACGTCGCGCCCGTCGAGGAGCGCGGAGATCGCCTCGCGCTGCCCGGGGCGCAGGTCGCGGTAGCCGAAGACCTCCCGGGCGGTGACGCGGACGTCGGCGAGGGTGGGCTCGTCCGTCACGGGCGAGGCACGTTGCGCAGGTTGGCGCGCGCCATCGAGACGACCTCGCCCATGCCGCCGCCGAGGATCTCCTTGCTCATCGCGACCGCGAACCCGCGGACCTGGCCCGCGGTGATGTTCGGCGGGATCGAGAGCGCGCGGGGGTCGGTCACGACGTCGACGAGCGCCGGCCCGGGCCTGTTGAGCGCCTCCTGGAGGGCGCGGCGCAGGTCCTTCGGCTTCTCCACCCGCACCGCCGGGATGCCGATCGCGTTCGCGACGGCGGCGTAGTCGACCTGCGGCGACTCGGTGCCGAACATCGGCAGCCCGTCGACGAGCATCTCCAGGCGCACCATGCCGAGGCTCGCGTTGTCGAAGAGGACGACCTTGACCGGCAGGTCGTAGTGCTTGAGCGTGACCAGCTCGCCGAGCAGCATCGAGAGCCCGCCGTCGCCGGACATCGCGACGACCTGGCGTTCGCGGCCCCCTTCACGCCCAGCGGCCGCGACGCCGATCGCGTGGGGGAGCGCGTTGGCCATCGAGCCGTGGATGAACGAACCGATGACGCGGCGCTTCCCGTTGGGCGTGATGTACCGCGCGGCCCACACGTTGCACATGCCCGTGTCGACGGTGAACACCGCGTCGTCGGAGGCGACCTGGTCGAGCGTGTCGGCCACGAACTCGGGGTGGATCGGCGTCGTGCGCTCGACCTTCTTCGTGTACGCCCCGACGACGCCGGTCATCGCCTTCTCGTGCTTGGCGACCATCGAGTCGAGGAACTTGCGCGACCGCGCCTTCTTCACGAGCGGCAGGAGCGCGCGCACCGTCTCGCCCACGTCGCCCACGACGGCGAGGTCCAGGCGCGTGCGGCGCCCGAGGTGCGTCGGGTCGACGTCGACCTGTGCCGTACGGACCGACTCCGGGAGGAACTGGTCGTACGGGAAGTCGGTGCCGAGCAGCACGAGCAGGTCGCAGTCGTGCATGGCGTCGAACGCGGCGCCGTAGCCGAGGAGGCCGGACATGCCGACGTCGAACGGGTTGTCGTACTGGATGAACTCCTTGCCGCGCAGCGAGTGGCCCACGGGCGCGGCGATCTTGTCGGCGAGCGCGATGACGTCGTCGTGCGCGCCGCGCACGCCCGCCCCGGCGAAGATCGTGACCTTCTTCGCGGCGTCGATCGCGTCCGCGAGCTGCTGGACGGCGGTCGCGTCGGGGACGACGCGCGGGGGCGCGGGCCGGCACGCGACGTCGGGCACGGCGGCCGGGGCGTCGAGGTCGGCGACGTCGCCGGGGAGCGTGAGGACGGAGACGCCGCGCGCGCCGTACGCGTGGTGGATCGCGGAGTTGATGACGCGCGGCGCCTGGTCGGCGCTCGAGATCATCTCCGAGTAGACGGAGCACTCCGTGAACAGGCGGTCGGGGTGGGTCTCCTGGAAGAACCCGGTGCCGATCTGCTTGCTCGGGATGTGGCTCGCGATGGCGAGCACGGGCACGCGCGACCGGTTGGCGTCGTAGAGGCCGTTGATGAGGTGCAGGTTGCCCGGCCCGCACGACCCCGCGCACACCGCGAGGCTGCCCGTGACCTCGGCCTCCGCGGCCGCCGCGAACGCCGCCGCCTCCTCGTGGCGCACGTGGATCCACTCGATGCCCTTGCCCGCGTTCTCGCCCGTGTTGGACCGGTGCACCGCGTCGACCACGGGGTTGAGGCTGTCGCCGACGATGCCGTAGATCCGGCGCACCCCCGCCTCGATGAGCTGCGCGACGAGCAGGTCCGCGACCGTGCGGTTGCGCTTGTCCTGCGGGGAGCGACCGATTCCGAACGGCATGACGTACCTCCAGCGGGTGGGCTCGGGTTCGTCTCCATCGTGCGCCGGGGGCGCGCGCGCCGCAGCGTGAGGCGGCGTCTCGTGCGTCACGGTCGCGGCGCGCCCCGCCCGGCGTCGAACCCGGGGTTGCCGCACCCCAGGTCGCCGAACCCGGGGATGTCCCCGGGTTCGGCACGGTCCTGGGTGACAACCCCGGGTTCGACGACGGCCCCGGGGCCGCGGACGGCGGCGGCTCGGCGTCAGGCCCGGGCCGCTGCGGACGGGGTGCGACGGCGCGCGACGGCGGCCGCGGCGTCGGTCAGCGCGAGCTCCCCGTGGATCCCCGCGCCGGCCATGACCCCCGCCGCGGCGGACGCGCCGACCTGGGCCATGAGGTCGCTCGAGTTGCCTGCGGCCCACACGCCCGGTACGGCGGTCTGGCCGCGCGGGTCGGCGGGCACGAACCGCCCGAAGGGCTGCTCCTCGAGCGTGCCGCCGAGCTGCTCGAACAGCTCGCCGCGCGCGACGAACCGCGGCCCGACGACGACGGCGTCCACCGCGAACGACGTCCCGTCCGCGAGGACGACCGACCGCACGGCCCGGCCCTCGATGTCGAGGCGCGCGACCTCGCCCTCGACCACGCGCACGCCGAGCGCGGAGAGCTGCTCCCACGTGGCGTCGTCGAGGTCGGGCGCGGTGTGCTGGAAGAGCGTGACGTGCGGCGTGAGCTGGCGGAACAGCAGCACCTGGTGCGCCGCGGCGGGCCCGGTCGCGAGCACCGCGATCCGCTGCCCCCGCACCTCCCACCCGTGGCAGAACGGGCAGTGCAGCACGCTCGACCCCCAGCCCTCGCGGACCCCGGGGACGGCGGGGAGCTCGTCGACGAGCCCCGTCGCGAGCAGGACGCGGCGTGCCCGGACGGTCGCGCCGTCGTCGAGCGTCAGCACGAAGCCGGACTCGGCGTCGCCGGAGGCGTGGGCAACGCGCGCGTCGCGGACCTCGGCGCCGTAGCCCTCGGCCTCGGCGCGACCCGCGGTGAGCAGCTCGCGCGGCGGGACGCCCTCGCGCCCGAGCAGGTTGTGCGCGCCCTCCGCGGGCGCGTTGCGCGGCTCGCCGGCGTCGAGCACGACGACGGAGCGCAGCGACCGCGCGAGCGTCACCGCGGCGCTCAGCCCGGCGGGCCCGCCGCCGACGATCGCGACGTCGTGGACGGTGTTCTCGGAAGTGGTGTCCATGTCTCTCCTCAGCAGGGGAAGGGGTTCGCTGCTGAGTGCGTGAAATAGTCGCGGGATTCGGCGCGGACGGCGACTATTTCATGCACTCAGCGGGGGCGGCGGGCGGCCCAGACGATGCGGCCTCCGCGGGCGCCGACGGTGTGCGCGGGCGCCGGGTCGGCAGGGTCGTTGGTGTCGCCGCGACCCGTCCGTGCCGTCGCGGCGAGCACCGCGTCGAGCGCGGCGAGGTCGTCGGGGTCGAGGTGGTCGGCGAGGTGCTCGCGCTGGCGCGCGGCGGTCGCGTGCGCCCAGCGGGACGCGTCCGGTCCCGGCGGCACGACGGCGGTCGGCTCGCGCCGGTCGACGACCTCCAGCCCGGCATCGGTCAGGTAGGGCGTCCAGTCGGGGTAGCGGTTCCAGCCGGCGTGCGCCACGGCGCTCTCAAGGTGCGCGGCGAGGTCGGCGTGCGCCGCGTCGTCGGGCAGGACGGGCGACGTCGCCGTCATCTCGACGACGACGAGCAGACCCCCGGGCGCGAGCGCGTCGTGTGCGTCGTGCAGGACGCGCGCCGGGTCGGCGACGTGGTGCAGCGACGCGGACGCCCACACGACGTCGGCGGTGCCGACGTCGGGCCACCCGCCGTCGAGGTCGGCCTCGACGGTGCGCACGCGTGCCTCGAGCCCGGGTCCGGCGAGCCCGTCGCGTAGCCGTTCGAGCATCGCGGGGTCCGCGTCCACGGAGACGACCTCCGCGTCGGGGAACGCGCGGGCGAGGGCGCGCGTCCCGGTGCCGGTCCCGGCACCCAGGTCGACGACGACGCGCGTGGGGGTCGGTGCGTGCTCGACCGCGACCGCGACGGCCTGGTCGAGGAGCCCGCCGAAGACGGACGCGTCGAGCTCGAGCAGCTCGGCCAGCCCGTCCGCGTCGTGGTCGTGCTGGGCGTGGTCGTGCCCGTGATCGGGCCCATGGCCGTGGCCGTGACGGTGGTCGTGCCGAGGGGAGTCCATGCCTCCACCGTAGGACGATTCTGCGCCTGAGACATAGGATCTTGCTCATGACGCAAGAACCCGACCTCGACGCCGTCGTCCGGCAGCGCATCCGCGGCCTGCGCCTCGCGCGCGGCTGGACCCTCGACGCGCTCGCGGCGCGGTGCTTCCTCAGCCCGTCGACGCTCAGCCGCCTCGAGACCGGGCACCGCCGGATCGCGCTCGACCAGCTCGTGCCGATCGCCCGCGCCCTGGGCACGACGCTCGACCAGCTCGTCGAGCCGGTCGACGACGAGGACGTCGTCATCCGGCCCGAGCCGCAGCGCCGGCCGGGGGAGACCACGTGGCTGCTGTCCCGCGACCGGCCGGGGACGATGGTGGCGAAGATGCGCCTGACGCCCGAGCGCGCCGTGGGCCCCGAGCACCAGCGCGTCCACCCGGGGCACGAGTGGTTCACGGTCCTGTCGGGGACGGCGGTCGTCTACCTCGCGGACCGCCGGATCCTCGTGCACGAGGGGCAGGCGGCGGAGTTCTCGACGATGGTGCCGCACTCGTTCGGCGCGCACGACGGCCCGGTCGAGATCCTCACGATCTTCGACCAGGAGGGTGAGCGCGCCCACCTCTCGGGCACCGACCCGTCCTGACGGCGTCAGTGCGCCGGCGCGACGTCCTCGCGGTCCGCGCTGCGGCGCAGCGACCGGAGCGCGACGAGCACGAGCACGACGGCGAGCGCCGCCGCCGCGACGACGACCTCGAACCCGGCGTGCGCGCCGCCCGCGTCGATGCGCGACCCCGCGACGGACGACCCGATCGACACGCCGACGCCGAGCGACGTGCCGACCCACGCGAGCCCCTCGGTGAGCTGGTTCGGCGCGACGAGGTTCTGCACGAGGTTGTTGCCGTTGATGAGCGTGGGCGCGATGGCGAACCCGGTCACGAACATCACCGCGGCGAGGACGGGGATCGACGTGACGAAGAAGAACAGCGAGACGCCGGCGGCGAGCGCGACGATCCCGATGACGAACCGGCGCCACAGCGGCGACACCCAATGGCGCGCGCCGTAGACGAGGCCGGAGATGAGCGAGCCCATCGCGAAGACGGCGAGGATCAGCCCGGCCGCGCCCTTCTGCCCCTGCTCCTCGGCGAACGCGATGGTCGACACGTCGGTGGCGCCGAACACGATGCCCATCGCCACGAAGATCACGGCGAGCACGATCATGCCGGTCGACCGCATGGCGGAGCGCTGCTTCACGCCGGCCTCGGGCACGACGACGGGCGGCTCGGTCGCGCGCTGCGACAGAAACCACAGCCCGCCGACGACCGCCGCGACGAGCGGCACGACCAGCCCCGCCGAGGGGGAGACGCTCGTGGCGAGCACCGTCGCGAGCACCGGCCCGACCACGAACACGAGCTCGTCGAGCGCGGACTCGAGCGAGTAGGCGGTGTGCAGGCGCCGCGCGTCGGGCACGGTGTGCGTCCAGCGCGCGCGGACCATCGACCCGTAGGACCCCTGCGTCGCGCCGGAGATCGCGGCGAACACGTAGAGCGTCCACTCGGGCGCCCGCAGCACGGCGCACAGGATGAGCCCGCCGAGCCCGAACGTCGTCGCGGCGAGCATCGGCAGCATGACGACGCGCTGCCCGGTGCGGTCGACCAGGCGCGCGATCTGGGGCGACACGATCGCCTGCGCGACGACGAGCGCGGCCGCGACGCGTCCGGCGAGCGCGTACTCGCCGTAGATGCCCTGGATCATGAGGATCGTGCCGATGCCGACCATCGACATCGGCAGGCGCGCGACCAGCGCCGCGGCGGAGAACCGCCACGCGCCCGGCAGCGTGAGCACGGCGCGGTAGGGGTTCCGGGACGTCGCCCCCGCCTCCGCGGGGGTGCCCGACGTCGTCTCGTCGGTCGTCAGGTCGTCCCGCCGGTGCTCGGGGTTCTCGGGGTCGTCAGCGCGCGACGGGGAATCCTGGACCACCGTCCCAGTGTCGCACCCGGAAGCCGTCCGCCCGGTAGCGAATTCGCGGCGCGGGGCGGGACGTGACGACCGTCTCGCCACGGCGCACGGCCCCGGCGCGCCGGTTGTCCGGCGGCCGCCCGGCGGCGACGATGGGCGCCATGACCGAGAGCCCCGCACCCCGCACCACGACCGTCACCGTCACCGACGAGGGCGACCGCTTCGAGGCCCGCACCGACGACGGCGTCGTCGCCGGGTTCGCCGCGTACGTCCGCGAGCCCGGGAAGGTGATCTTCACGCACACCGAGGTCGACCCGGCGTTCGAGGGCAAGGGCATCGGCTCCGCGCTCGCCGCGGGCGCGCTCGACCAGGTCCGCGCGTCGGGAGAGCGCGTCGTGCCGCTGTGCCCGTTCATCCGCGCCTACATCGAGCGCCACCCGGACTACGAGGACCTCACCCGGCGGTGAGGCGACGCCCGGCGGCGGTGCGACGCCCGCCGCTGAGACGACGGAGCGCCCCGGTCCCACGGGACCAGGGCGCTCGCGTGCCGCAGCGAACCCGCGAGGGGTCGCGAGGGATCAGGAGATGGTGCCCGTACCCTCGCCCTCCATGCGCTCGTCGTGCAGCAGCTCGCCCTCGGCGTCGACCGGGACGATCGTGCCGTCGAACGTGATGGGCGAGCCCGACTGGTAGCGGAAGTTCACGCCGTACGAGTACGACTGGCCGGTGCCGAACGTGTAGACCGTCGGCTCGCGGTACGCGCCCGGCGCCATCCCGTCGTCGTTCACGCCCTGCGCCTCGTACAGCTCGTCGTCGACGATCGTGTCCATGCCCTGCATGTAGGGCCAGTCGTCGTAGCGCTCGTCGATGCTCACGAGGCTCGAGCCGAGGTCGATCGGCGCGCCCTCGTTCGTGATGACGTAGTTGATGAACACGATGTCGTCGCCCTCGGCGATGATCGGCTGGTTGTTCTCCGGGTCGACGAACAGGCCGTCCTTCGTCGCCTGCGTGACGCCCACCTGGTAGACGTCGATGCGCACGTCGCCGACGTTGAAGGTCGAGATCTGCTCGCCCGGGTTCGTGACGGGGTTCGCCCAGTCGGGCAGCTCGCCGCTCGCCCCGGTCTCCTCCGCCGCGGCGTCGTCGACCTCCTCCGCGTCCTCGACCGGAGCGGTCTCCTCGGCGGACGTCTCGTCCGGCGTCGGCGTCTCGGGCGTGCCGCCGCCGAGGTTGATGGTGCACGCGGTGAGGCCGAGCGCGAGCGCGGCGGCGACGGTGAGGCGAGCGGCGGAACGGACGGGACGCATGAGGAGCTCCGGTGTTTCGGGGAGGGGTGCCGCACGGACCTTACCCAGAGTCGAGCCTCCGGATCGATGGGGAGCGGTGCCCATGAGACGGGCCCGGCTCCGGGACCTTCGCCTGTTGCGCCGCCGCCGGAGCGCGAGGACCCTTCCCCTATGCCTCGGCACCGCCTCTCCCCGACGACTCCCGCGTGCGCGGACCTGCGCGTTCGCCCCGCGACGGCCGCTCGGTGGGGGTGCGCGTGACCGCCCTGCGCGTCGAGCGTGCCGACGTCGTCGTCGTGGGCGGCGGCGCGGCCGGGCTCAGCGCGGCGCTCGCGGTCGCGGAGGCCGCGTCTCGTGACGACCGCCGCGCGCCCGTCGTCGCGCTCGTCTCGAAGGTCTACCCGATGCGCTCGCACACCGTCGCCGCGGAGGGCGGGGCCGCGGGCGTGGTGGGCGACGACGACTCGCTGGAGCAGCACGTCGCCGACACCCTCGCCGGTGGCGCCGGGCTCTGCGAGGAGGACGCCGTCCGGTTCGTCGTCGAGCGTGCGGCGGGCGAGCTCTACCGCCTGGAGCGCTGGGGCCTGCCGTGGTCGCGCACGGAGGACGGCGACGTGGCCGTGCGCCGGTTCGGCGGCATGAGCCGCGCGCGCACGTGGTTCGCCGCCGACAAGACCGGCTTCCACCTGCTCCACACCCTGTTCCAGACCTCGCTGCGGTACTCGGGCGCCGACGGACCGGTCCGCCGGTACGACGAGCACCACGTGCTCGACCTCGTGGTCGACGACCCGGGCGGGCCGGACGCCCGGGTGCGCGGCGTCGTCGTGCACGACCAGCACCGCGGCGAGCCGCTGCTGCTCGAGGCGCCCGCGGTGGTCCTCGCGACCGGCGGCTCGGCGCGCGCGTGGGGGACGAGCACCAACGCGGGCATCTGCACGGGCGACGGCACCGCGATGGCGCTCCGCGCGGGCGTGCCGCTGCGCGACCTGGAGTTCCTCCAGTTCCACCCGACCGGCCTGCCCGGCAGCGGCATCCTCCTCACCGAGGCCGCACGCGGCGAGGGCGGGGTGCTGCTCGACGCCGACGGGCGCCGCTACCTCGCCGACTACGGCCTCGGCCCGGAGACGCCCGTCGGGGCGCCCGTGCCGCGCACCATGGAGCTCGGGCCGCGCGACCGGCTGTCGCAGGCGTTCTGGCACGCCGACCGCGACGGGCGCACGATCCCGACGCCGGACGGCGGCGTCGTCCTGCTCGACCTGCGGCACCTCGGCAAGGAGCGGCTCGCCGAGCGGCTGCCGCTCGTGACCGGCCTGGCCAAGCAGTTCGCGGGCGTCGACCCGGCGGCCGAGCCCGTTCCCGTCCGCCCGACGGCGCACTACACGATGGGCGGCATCCGCACCGACGCGCGCGGCACGACCGGCGTCGCGGGGCTGTTCGCCGCGGGGGAGTGCGCCTCCACCGGCCTGCACGGCGCCAACCGGCTCGGGTCGAACTCGCTCGTCGAGACGCTCGTCGTCGGGCGCGCGGCGGGCGAGGCCGCGCTCGCGTGGTCGCGCGCGGCCGGGCACCCCGGGTCCGACGGCGGCGCGGCGGGCGCGGGGGCCGGCGTCGGTCCCGCGTCGGCGGACGGTCAGGTCGTCGACCGAGCCGCCGAGATCGCCGACGGCTACCTCGCGATGCGCGGGCGCGGCACCGAGCCGCCCGCCGCGATCCGGGCCGAGCTCGGCCGCGTCCTCGACGCCGACGCCGGGATCTACCGCGACGCCGACGGGCTGCGGCGGGCGCTCGCGGCGCTCGAGGTCCTGCGCGCGCGGTACGACGACGTGCGCGTCGCCGACACGAGCGCCGTCCTCAACACCGACTGGGCGACGACCGTCGAGCTCGGCGCGACCCTGCTCGTCGCGCACGCGACCGTCGCGGCCGCGCTCGCGCGCGAGGAGTCCCGCGGCGCGCACCAGCGCCTCGACTTCCCGGACGCCGACGACGTGCCGCGCCACTCGGAGGTCCGGCTCGCCCGGGACGGGGGCATGGAGGTCACGCCCCACCCCGTGGGCGCCGACGCCGCGCCCCACCCCGTGGGCGCCGAGCACGACTTGAGGGCCGGAAAGAGCCCGACGACGACCCTCATGTCGTTCTCGGCGGAGGAGGGAGCAGGGTCGTGAGCGAGGCAGAGGTGCCGGTGGAGGCGCGGACGGTGCGGCTGGAGGTCGCGCGGTCCTCGCCCGACGGCGCGGGCACCGGGCGGCGGGACGTGTTCGACGTCCCCTACGACGACCGCACCTCGGTGCTCGACGCGCTCCAGTGGGTCAAGGACCACGCCGACCCCACGCTGACGTTCCGGTGGTCGTGCAAGATGGCCGTCTGCGGGAGCTGCGGCGTCATGGTCAACGGCCGCCCGGTGCTCGGGTGCGAGACGTTCGTGCGCGGCTACCGCACGTCCGGCCTGGTCGTCGAGCCGCTCGCGCACGCCGAGGTGCTCCGCGACCTCGTCGTCGACACCGACACGTTCCTCGGCAAGCTCGCCACCGTGCAGCCCTGGCTCGTGCCCGACGGCGCGACGCGGCTCCCGCTCGTCGACCCGCCCTCGGTGGGGGCTGGGGTCGAGGAGAGCGAGGACGTGACCGACCCGCCGACGCCGGACGGCGACGACGCGCTGCGGGCGCACGGACCGTCGTCGGGCCACCGGCAGACGCCGGGCGAGCTCGCCGCGTTCAAGGGCTTCGCCGAGTGCATCGACTGCATGCTCTGCTACGCCGCGTGCCCGCAGCTCGACGTCGCGCCCAACTTCCTCGGCCCGGCCGTCGTCGCGACGGCGCGCCGCTGGGACGAGGACTCGCGCGACGCGGGCGAGCTCGACCGCGCCGACGTCCTCGACACCGAGTTCGGCGCCTGGCCGTGCATCCAGGTCGGCGCGTGCACCCAGGTCTGCCCCAAGGGCGTCGACCCGGCCCGCGCGCTCCGCGACGCCCAGCGCGTCGCGACGGACACGTGGGACGCGCGCGAGCGCCGTCGGACGACGTGATCCTCACGAGGTAGAGCCCTGGTCCCGCGAGGTAGAGGCGTGGTCGTGACCACGCCTCTACCTCGGCGGGGTCGTCAGCTCCCGAGGGCAGCGGAGACGACGTCCTTCGCCTCGGCCTGGACCTGGGTGAGGTGCTCGGCCGAGACGAACGACTCGGCGTAGATCTTGTAGACGTTCTCCGTGCCCGACGGCCGGGCCGCGAACCACGCGTTCTCGGTCGTCACCTTGAGCCCGCCGATCGGGGCGTCGTTGCCGGGCGCGTTCGTGAGCTTCGCGGTGATCGGCTCGCCCGCGAGCTCGGTCGCGGTGACCTGCTCGGGCGAGAGCTTGCCGAGCGTCGCCTTCTCCTCGAGCGTCGCCGGCGCGTCGACGCGCGCGTACCAGGACTCGCCGTAGCGCTCGACGAGGTCGCGGTGGTGCTCGGACGGCGTGCGGCCCGTGGTCGCGATGATCTCCGACGCGAGGAGCGCGAGGAGCAGGCCGTCCTTGTCCGTGGACCAGACGCGGCCGTCCTTGCGCAGGAACGAGGCCCCGGCGGACTCCTCGCCGCCGAACCCGACGGTCCCGTCGAGCAGGCCGGGCACGAACCACTTGAACCCGACGGGCACCTCGACGAGCCGGCGGCCCAGGCCGCCCGCGACCCGGTCGATGAGCGCGGACGACACGAGCGTCTTGCCGATCGCCGCGTCGTCGCGCCAACCCTCACGCGCGCCGCCGTAGAGGTACTGGATCGCGACGGCGAGGTAGTGGTTGGGGTT
Source organism: Cellulosimicrobium sp. I38E (assembly GCF_001647255.1). Classification (NCBI taxonomy): domain Bacteria; kingdom Bacillati; phylum Actinomycetota; class Actinomycetes; order Micrococcales; family Promicromonosporaceae; genus Cellulosimicrobium; species Cellulosimicrobium sp. I38E. Next base: position 3,382 of record NZ_LUAZ01000031.1, on the reverse strand, counting down.
CATGAGCCCGGCGTCGGGCGTGACGATCCCGTGGCGGTCGGAGTCCGCGTCGTTCCCGGTCGCGACGTCGAACGGCGCGCCGCCCTCGGCGTCGCCGGAGTCGCCGGTCATCCCCGACACGAGCGACGCCATCGCGTACGGCGAGGAGCAGTCCATGCGGATCTTGCCGTCCCAGTCGAGCGTCATGAACGCCCACCGCGGGTCGACCTGCGGGTTCACGACCGTGAGGTCGAGCCCGTACCGCTCGCCGATCTCGCCCCAGTACTCGACCGACGCGCCGCCCAGCGGGTCGGCGCCGATGCGCACGCCGGAGTCGCGGATCGCGTCGAGATCGAGGACGTTCGCGAGGTCGTCGACGTACGTGGTGAGGAAGTCGTGCTTGTGCACGTGCTCCGACGTGAGCGCCTGGGTGAGCGGCACGCGGCGCACGCTCGCGACGCCGTCGCGCAGGATCTCGTTCGCGCGGTCCGCGATCCAGCCGGTCGCCTCGGACCCGGCCGGGCCGCCGTGCGGCGGGTTGTACTTGAAGCCGCCGTCGCGCGGGGGGTTGTGCGACGGCGTGACGACGATCCCGTCCGCGAGGCCGGGGCCGGTGGTGCGGACGCCGTCGACCGTCGTCGCCTCGTTGTGCAGGAGGATCGACTGCGAGACGGCGGGGGTCGGGGTGAACGAGTCGCGCGCGTCGACGTACGTCTGGACGCCCGCCGCGACGAGGACCTCGAGCGCGGTCTGCCACGCCGGGAGCGACAGCGCGTGCGTGTCGCGCCCGATGAACAGCGGGCCGTCCGTGCCCTGCGAGCGCCGGTACTCGACGATCGCGGCCGTGATCGCGATGATGTGCGCCTCGTTGAACGCGTGGTCGAGGCTCGACCCGCGGTGGCCCGACGTGCCGAAGACGACCTTCTGGGCCGGGTCGTCGACGTCGGGCGCGAGGTCGTAGTAGGCGCCGACCACGGCGTCGACGTCGATGAGGTCGCTGGGCTGGGCGGGCGTGCCGGCGCGGGGATCCATGGGTCGATCCTGCCAGGGGTGACGCCCGCGCGTCAGCCGGGACCGCCGTCCGGTCGGGTCTGCTCGGACGGTCCGGCGTTCGCGCGGTCGATCGCCATCTCGACGGCGTCGAGGAGGCGGTCGAGGCTCGCGTCGAAGGGGCCCTGCGGGGCGTCGAACCCGCCCGCGACGTAGACGCGGGTCATGACGGGGTAGCGCTCGACGTCGAACCAGTCCTCCCAGAAGCTGCCGAGCGTCGTCCAGTACTCGTCGTTGCCGACGCCGGTCGCGTCGCGCTCGGTGCGCTCGGCGACCGTCGCGCGCGCGAGGCCCTGGACGTAGTTGTCGACGAGGCCGAGCGTGTCGACGACCTGGAGCTCGGAGAGGCCGGTGTCGACGATGGTGCGCAGGCCCGCCTCCTGGGCGTCGAGCACGTGGGGCGCGAGCGGGGCGCGCCACATGTTGGTCTGGAGGATCCACGGGTGGCGCAGGTAGAGGTTCCACAGCTCGTGCGCGTACTGCGCGAGCGCGGGCCGCCACGGGGCTCCCGCCGCGGGCAGGTCGAGCTCGGCGTAGGCGCGGTCGATCATGAGGTCGACGAGCTCGGTGCGCCCCGGGACGTACGTGTAGAGCGACATCGCCCCGACCCCGAGCTCGGTCGCGACGCGGCGCATGGACAGCGCGTCGAGGCCGCCCTCCTGCGCGACGACGATCCCGGCCTTCACGACGTCCTCGAGCGTGAGCCGCGGCTTGCGCCCGCGGGTCGCGGGCGCGGGCGGGTCCCACAGGAGCGCGAGGCGCCGGGTGATCTCCGGCGTGCGGACGACCTCGGTGAACTGGGCCCGTGCGTGCTCCGCGGCCTGCACGGCGGAGGCGACCCCGGCGTCCGCGGCCGCGACGACGCCGCGCAGACGCTCCGGCTCCTCCGGCTCCGGGGTCGCGGGCGAGGTCTGCGGGGTGCCCGACGGCGCGAGGTCGCCGTCGCGCTCGTCGGTGCGGTCGGTCGTCACGTGCGTATCCTCTCCGACTTCGGTCGCGTCCCGCCCGGACAAGCTCGGCGGGCCCAAGGCTTGCCTCTTCCCGTACACCGTATGCTAACGTGGATCCTCAATTTCGGTACGGCGTACGAAAGGGTGGCTCCGGTGATCCGAGCCCGTGGCCTGACCAAGACCTTCCACCGCAAGAAAGAGACCGTCGAGGCCGTCAAGGGCATCGACGTCGACGTCCGCGAGGGCGAGCTCGTCGCCTTCCTCGGCCCCAACGGGGCCGGCAAGTCCACGACCCTGAGGATGCTGACGAGCCTCCTCGAACCGACCGCCGGGACCGCGGAGGTCGCCGGCTACGACGTCGCGCGCGACCCGGCCCGGGTCCGCTCCCGCATCGGCTTCATCGGGCAGGGCAACGGCGGCGGGTACTCCTACCGCGTGCTCGACGAGCTGCACAACCAGGGCCGCTTCTACGGCCTGCCGCCCGCCGAGTACACGCGGCGCGCCACCGATCTCCTCGAGGCGCTCGACCTCGGCGGGCTCGAGAAGCGCACGGTCCAGTCGCTCTCCGGTGGCCAGCGGCGGCGGCTCGACGTGGCGCTCGGGCTCATGAACCACCCGCCGCTGCTGTTCCTCGACGAGCCGACGACGGGACTCGACCCGCACGCGCGCGCCAACCTGTGGGAGCACATCGCCGCGATGCGCGAGCGGTACGGCATGACGATCGTGCTCACCACGCACTACCTCGACGAGGCCGACAGCATGGCCGAGCGCGTCGTCGTCATCGACCACGGCGAGATCATCGCGGACGCCACGCCGGACGCGCTCAAGCACAGCCACGCCGACGACGTCATCACGCTCGCGGTCGTCCCCACGGCGGGCGGGAGCAGCGTCGCCGGCGAGGGGGCGGGTGCGGTGCCCGACGTCGTCGGCCGCGTCCGCGCGTCGCTCGCCGAGGACGTGGGCCAGGTCGAGACCACGAGCGGCGCCGACGGCGTCGTGACCGTCCGGATCTCGACGACCCACGGCGCGGACCGGCTGCCCGAGGCCATCGAGACGCTGCGCGTCGGCGGCCTCGCGGTGCGCTCGGCCGAGCTCAAGCAGGCGAGCCTCGACGACGTGTTCCTCAACCTCACCGGGCGCAGCCTGCGAGAGGAGGCCGCATGAGCACGCGCACCGACCTCTCGACGCCGGCGAGCCGCACGACGCCCGGCACCGACGCGTTCCTGCGGACCGGGGTCGCGAAGTTCCTCGCCGACACCTGGGCCGTCTTCACGCGCGAGATCCTGCTCGTCCTGCGCGACCCGTTCACGCTGATCTTCTCGCTGCTCCAGCCGCTGATCTTCCTCGGCCTGTTCGGCCCGCTGCTCACGGGCGCGGTCGGCGGGTTCGGGGGTGGCGGGGGC